>JAHFUH010000391.1 GCA_023265215.1 Acidobacteriota bacterium | reverse complement strand
CTGCCACATACCACGCCAACTCCTTGCGCCTGGATAGATTTCGTGTGACCTGCAACAGTGCAACCCCGGAAAGCAGCATGAGAGGCCTGTTGCCATGCGTCACTTCCAGCGGCAGCCAGGATGCGATACTTTGAATCGATTGATGCGAGCGCGGCAAAATCGCTGAAATGATGTTGACAGCTCCCATTAAACCGATCAGCAAAGGCGCCAGCGTGTGGAGATCCACAGTTTTCAGATCTTCGATCCACTCTGTGCGGTGCAGGTGCCGAATCAGCAGCACGGAAACGCCGATAGCCAACAGAATGGCAGGCGCCCAGACTTGAACATACTGTACGCCCGACAGGGTGCTTGAAGCTGCATGGCCCAGATAAAACCCCAGCATCCCCACTGGAATTGCCCAAATTGTTCCTGCAACGATGTTGATAATAGAGAAACGAAGAACAGGCATGTCCAGGGCGCCACACGCTGCCGGAATAATGATTCGGAAACCAAAAGCATAGCGGCTGAGCAGAAGCACCCAATCTGCGTAACGGGACATCCAGTCGACTGCCCTTTTATAGTGCGGGTGATTGCCGAAGCGTTTTTCGAGCCAGGATCGGCCGCGTGTTCGGGCAACCATGTAGTAAGCCTGATCAGCGGCGCAATTTGCAGCGATTGCAACGGCAATCACCACGGGGAAGCTCATCATGCCGCGATTAGCGAGAAATGCAGCGGCCAGAAGAAATGCTTCGCCTTCGATCATTACTCCTAGGAACAAGAGAAAATATCCGTACTTTATGAGCAGTATTTCCATAGTGGTAAACGAGCAATCTTCTCTTAATCGTTTAAGGCCCAAAAACTCGAAAAACCATGCAGCATTGGACGGAATTCCTGCGCTCCGGTTTTATACACCGTAGAAGAGTTCAACAGGCACGGGAACACGAATCCGAACTATTCCGGCGATACAGTCCAACTCAGCGTTTGATAACGGTGAAGCAGAGCATTCCGCAGGATGGCGCGCTATCGTATACAGCTGGATGCTTTTGAGTTTTCCTCCCTGCTCAAGAAGATCGTTCAGCCGTTCGCAATAGGATTCAATTTCTTCTGAAGGAGGCGCAACATCGAGGCTTCTGAACCATAGAGACTGAATGACCAGCGGCCGCATGCGTGCAGCATCCAGCATGTTGTCCAGGATGCGCCGCAGCGGCACCACATGGGAACGATTCACAAGCCTGAAGTGTTTCTCTGTGCCCGCGTCGAGCTTGGCCCAAATCTCGCCATTATTTTGATCAAGTTCGGCGAGAGCTGTGCGAACGGATGGTTTATCCAGGCACGTGGCATTGGTAAGCAAAATCAGCTTTGTTGAATTCAGCTGAAATTTTAGACGCGCCCGCGCGGCTAAACTGACGGCTGCCGCGAAATGAGGGGATGCCGTCGGTTCTCCGTTGCCGGAAAAGGCGATATCCCGAACTCCGCGTTCTTCCGCTGACAAGACATCAAAAGGCGTATCTTCATAAAGCAGTCCGCTGCATTCTGCTTCCAGAATTAATCCAAGCTCCTCATCGACTTTTTCCAGGTCGACTTGGCGCACTTCCGGCGTCCGGCTGCGGGCCACCTGGCAGTAGATACAGTCAAAATTACAGATTTTGTCCGGATTTAGATTGATTCCGACCGAAATCCCGCGGCTCCTCCTCGATATGACGGCATAGACGAAGAGGTTGTCTTTCCATTTCCGTTCATGGCTGCGCCATGCATTTTCCAGCTTATTCGCGCTCATAGGATCTTTGGGCATTATACCATTTTTTTATTTGACAGCCAGAGAGGCCCCTGCTAGGCTGATCGATACCTTCCGTGCGAATCATAGCGGGAAGTTTGGAGGACGGATTCGGGCATGAGCTCACCGGATTTGCAGTTCAGGATTCATTCCCTTCAAGATACATTTCTGCCCGTCGCCGTAGGAATCGTATTCATTGTAAATCTTGACGTCCTAACCGGGACATATCGGTTCGGATGATGGCAGAATAACTGGGCAATGCCAGGCCGTCACCCGAACCGGGTTGACGGCTTTTTTTTTGGAATCTCAATAAGGGTCTACGCATGAATAACATATGCAGACCCTAAGCGCAGGAGACAGATATGGCCAATAATTCTCAAAGTACACGAACGCTTTCCATTCTCGTTGAAAACAGGTTTGGAGTTCTATCTAGAATCGCAGGGCTGTTCAGCGCACGAGGTTACAACATCGAAAGCCTCACGGTAGCGGGCAGTTCCGATCCAAGCCTCTCACGAATCACGATGGTGGTTCGCTGCGAGCCGCTCCTGGCGCAGCAGATATTAAGACAGGTTGAAAAGCTCCCGGACACGGTTGAAGCCTTTGATTGGAGTGACGAAAACTGCGTTGAGCGCGAGCTGATCCTGGTACGGGTTCATGCGCCGGAAGCCAAGAGAACCACTCTTTTAACGGAAGCGGAAATATTCCGCGCGCGCGTCGTAACCGCGACGCCGGAGAATTACGTTTTCGAAGTAACAGGAGACTCAGGGAAGGTCGAAGCGTTTCTCGATGTTGTCCGCCCGTATGGGATTGACGAAATGGTAAGGACGGGAAAAGTTGCGCTGCACCGAAACCTGGCCGCCAGGGAATCCCACGGTGATGAAAAAGCCCAAACGGCAGCCGAACATAATTAATACAGAGAGGGATAGAACATGAACGCACAACTTGAAAACGAGCGCCATCCGTTGGCAGGCAAGCGAATGACAGGCGCGGAAATGATGATCCAGGTTCTGGCGCAAGAGAGTGTGGATACGATTTTCGGGTACACGGGAGGAGCCATCCTTCCCACTTACGACGCAATCTTTCGTTATAACGCTGAGCACGAGTCCTGCCCGAACAAACAGATACAGTTAATAGTCCCCGCCAATGAACAGGGTGCAGGGTTCATGGCCGCGGGATATGCCAGGGCAAGCGGCAAGGTCGGCGTCTTTATAGTCACTTCGGGGCCGGGTGCCACAAACAGCCTTACGCCCATTCGCGACTGCATGGCCGATTCGGTTCCCGTGGTGTTGATTTGCGGGCAGGTAGCTCGCAACGCAATAGGCACCGACGCATTCCAGGAAGCGCCGGTTTTTAATATTATGAATTCCTGCGCCAAACATGTGTTCCTTGTGGAAGAGCCGGATGACCTTGAGATCACAGTTCGAACCGCATTCGACATTGCCCGAAGCGGCCGCCCAGGACCCGTCGTCGTTGATGTGCCCAAGGACGTTCAGAACTGGGAGGGGATTTTCAAGGGCGAGGGCATGCTCCATTTCAGAGGTTATGAAACCCGGATGAAAGAACTGGCTCAGGCGCGCGTGTCGGCCGAGGAATGTGCAGATTTCTTTGATCTGCTGCAAAAAAGTGAGCGGCCGCTCATTTGTGCAGGCGGAGGAGTCATCGGCGGAAACGCCGCGGAACAGCTGCGTCAGTTCTCAACGAAGTTTCAGATCCCTGTCGTAACGACTCTGATGGGCATTGGCGCCCTCGACACGACCGAAAGCCTTTCCATGCACATGCTGGGCATGCATGGCATGGCTTATGCCAATTACGCGGTCATGGACTGCGATTTTCTTATTATGGTCGGAGCCCGTTTCGACGACCGAGTCGCCGGCAAAGTTCAGGAGTTTGCGCCCAAGGCTCGCGCGGTCGCACACATCGATATTGACGCAGCCGAAATAGGCAAGGTCCGATCCGTGACATGGTCTCATATAGGCTCTGCGCGCGAAGCCCTCATCGATTTGATGCAGCGGGGAAAAGACTTTTCCAAAGATTTTTCCAAGTGGCTGGCACACGCCGCAGATCTGAAGAAGCAACATGTCCGCAATTACGACCGCGAGAGTGAAAAAATCCAGCCGTACCACGTAATCGAGTGTCTGAATGAGATCACGGGAGGAGAAGCCCTCGTCTGCACGGGAGTGGGACAGCATCAGATGTGGGCCGCTCAGTATCTCGATTTTAAGCACCCCCGTTCCCTTCTGACCTCGGGTTCAATGGGTACCATGGGATTCGGCCTTCCAGCCGCCATTGGCGCCCAGGCGGCATTCCCCGACCGCCTCGTAATTGATGTCGACGGAGACGGCAGCATGCGGATGAATTTGGGAGAGCTTGAAACCGCCACGACCTACAACCTGCCGATAAAAATACTCGTCCTCAACAATCATGGGGACGGAATGGTACGGCAGTGGCAGAAGCTTTATTTTGGGAATCGTTTTTCGGGATCCGACAAGTCTCTTCGCCAGAAAGATTTTGTCGCAACCGCTCAGGCGGATGGATTCGGATTCGCGGCCAGGCTTAGCGAAAAAATGGCAGTGAGAGAGACTTTGAAGAAGTTTGTCGAATTCGAAGGACCGGCATTTCTGGAAGTTATGATCGATCCGGATGCCTGCGTGTATCCGATGGTTGGCCCCGGCATGGGCTACAAGGAAATGATCACCGGAGATTTTATCGCAGACCGCTCCAAGGCAGAGGACATTCCCGAAAACAAACCCAAGCTAAGTGATGCGTTTTAGAGGAACCGCGTTAGAAATAATATCGTGTTCAGAAGTAATATTAGAGGATTGGGCTGTTCAAACTAAATAGAGGTGCATCTCATGACACAAATAATGTTCAAAGGAAATCCGATCCACACTTCCGCTTCACTCCCGCAATCAGGAACCCAAGCTCCCGATTTTAGGGTTGTAAGGGCGGACCTGTCGCCCTTGACTCTGAGCGAATTCAAAGGGAAGAAAGTCATTTTGAATATTTTTCCAAGCCTGGACACGCCGGTCTGTGCCGCTTCTGTTAGAAGATTCAACGTTGAAGCCGCCAGGCTGAACAATATCGTGGTCCTGTGCATCTCAAGGGATCTTCCTTTCGCCCAAAAACGCTTTTGTGCGGCAGAAGGGATTGAAAATGTAATCGTCGGCTCGGAATACCGGGATTCCAGCTTCGGCAAAGCCTATGGCGTTCAAATTGTGGATGGCGCCTTGGAAGGACTGTTTTCAAGGGCTGTTGTGGTTGTAGACGAGCAAGGAAAAGTCCTCTACGCAGAACAGGTTCCTGAAATCAGTGCGGAACCCAATTACGAAAAAGCGCTCGCTGCAGCGAAAAGCGCAAGCTAGGAACCAAACAAACGGTCATAAGTAATTGCGAATATGCCTATTAAAACCAAGAGGCCACGAATTTCACAGATTATGAAAATTTTGAATCCGTGGTAATCCGTGGCCTCTTGGTTTTGCTCATTTGTTTATCCGCGTTTCTTCTTCAGCTTATTTGAAAATATTTTTCAGAACGCCGCCATATAAAAACCATTAAACACCACGGATTTGACTGATTTTCAGCACTGAGCCTAATCCCCGGTTTTTAATTTGCCGATAGGTTATTTGTGAACGCTGAAAGACGAGAAGATCGAGAGCTTTGTGCCGACCTGGTCCAGGTCAAGTGGAAGAATGCAGACGGCCGCGAACGCGCCGAATGGGCAATTCTGGAGGATATATCTTCCTCCGGAGCTTGCCTTGAAATCGAAGAGGTTATTCCACTGGATACG
>JAHFUH010000390.1 GCA_023265215.1 Acidobacteriota bacterium | reverse complement strand
AAGGATGAAACTCTTCCTCGGCGCCGGTAAGGGTATTGTGCAGTTTAAGCATAAATCTTCTCCCGAATAGGAGGTTGCAGATTACAGGAACCATCAACCCGTCGTCAATTCTCAGTTTCCCGTAAACCAAGTTCATCGGGGTCGGGGTCGGTATCGGGGTCGGCTTTTAGGCGAATCGATTTTGTGCTTTGTAGCAATAGAAACTGACTACGCTGAGGGCTGGTTCTACTTAGTCATCGGGCTATCTACAATCCGACCCCGACCCCGACCCCGACACCAAACTTCAAACTTCAAACTACTTCGCCATGATCCGCAACAGCCGAAGATCACCCTTTTGCGCCAGCAGCGCAAAGGAATACCCTTGGATCAGGGGAATAGTCTTTATCCCTTCCGTTGTTGTTACTATCAGCAAACTTAAGTGGCCCACAGCGAAGCGGTGCGTTGCCCCTGGATCGGTAAATTCGCCGGCAACCCTGTAGCCGGTGTAGTAATCGAGAGAATGATGAGAAAAGAGATAGGAGATGATTGGCTCCCCAGGTTTTTGGACTTCAAGCGCTTTGAGCGCAATCTCTCGTGAAGAGTGATAGGCGCCGAGCACCGGGACTGCGAACTGGGCGGCGACAACAATCACGAGCAATCCCTGGAAAAGGACAGCTACGAAAAATCTGTAGACTTTGCCTTGCAGTGCAAAAGCAAATGCAATCAAAGCAGGCGCCAGGGAGGCAGCCGAAAGAAGCAGGCCGATTTTCACGCTCTCATATTCTTTCTGAAAATAGATCGGGGCTGCTATGGCAAAAGCCAAAGAAAATCCCAACGAGAGATACATGCTAATTCGAAGTTGTCTGGATTCTCCGACGCCTTTGTCGACCAACTCTGAGAGACGCGCACCCATAATCAGCGCAATTGGCGGGAATGAAGGCAATATATAGCCGGCGAGCTTGGAATCGGAAAAGGAGAAAAAGATTATTGGGAAAAGGGCCCAGCAGAACAAAAATGCCATGCTGGGATCCCATTCCTGCCACCCGCGAATTGCCTTAACGGGAGACTTGGCCAAAAGAATCAAACAGCCGCTCCAGGGAAAAAGCAGCGCAATGAGGACGGGAATGAAGTAATAGACCGGCTGAGAATGATGGTGAATCCCGGTTACATACCGGGCGACATTGTGATTAAGAAAAAAGGTGGAAATAAAAGAATAGCCATTTTCCCTGAAGGCCAACCAGAACCAGGGAAGAGCAACGGCAACTGTAACCGCGCAACCGGCCCAAATGCGCCAACGACTCTGTATGCTCCCGCTTTCATCCAGCAGCCAGAAAAAGAATCCAATTCCGGCGGCGAGTAGAAGCGCAACCGGCCCCTTTCCCAAAATCGCCAATCCAAGGAAAACATAGGCCAAGATGATTTTTCCGGCGCCGGGATCCTTTTTCACTGCTGTCGCAAGGATTGCCATCGCCAGCGTGAAGCAACAAACAAAGGGCATATCGGTGGACGCGCTCCTGCCAAAGCCTAAGAAACCCATGCTCGTCAGAAGGATGGATGCCCCAAGCAAGCCTGTTAGCCTGCTCCATAAAACGGATCCGAGGGAAAAAACAACCAGCGCTGTCATCAAAGCGCACAGGGCGGGCCCAATTCGCGCCGCTGTTTCGATTGTCTTGAAGAGAGAAAGAAAAGGAACCGTTATCCAATAATACAGAGGCGGTTTTTCCAGCCACGGCTTGCCTTCAAGCGTAGGCGTAACCCAGCGACCCTCTCCTCTCATTTCTTCTGCCACGCGGGTATATCGAGGTTCATCCGGCCCCGACAGCGGCAGGGATCCAAGCCGGAAAAACAATGAGCAGGACGAGATAGCGATGAGCAAAATTATGGAGGCAAGTGCATGATTGGCGATGGCTTTCATTGCGCGCTTAGTGTTGCAGGCGGGAAAGGAAAATGCAAGAAGATGGTTTCAGGTTCCCAGTTTCCCGTTCCCAGTTGTAACAAATCCAGCGATAGCTTGCTTTTAAAAGAAAAACGCCACGGATTTCACTGATTGGAAACCCGTGGCGTTTTTATCTACACCGTACCCGATCCTATCCCAACTGAAAACTGGGAACCGGGAACATTTTTTAGTACATGCCGCCCATTCCGCCGCCTCCGGGAGGCATTGGCGGGGCCTTTTCTTCTTCTTTTATATCGCAGATCAGAGCTTCCGTCGTCAGAAGCAGGGCCGCGATAGAGGCCGCATTTTGAAGGGCAGTCCGGGTGACCTTGGTAGGATCGATCACGCCTGCGTCAACCAGATTTTCATACTGTTCGGTATCCGCATTGAAGCCGAAATTGGCATCTGTATTCTGCCGTACTTTATCGGCCACAACCGCGCCTTCATGCCCGGCATTGACGGCGATCATTCGGAGCGGTTCTTCGAGCGCCCTGCGAACGATGTTTACGCCGACTTTTTCGTCCCCTTCGAGTTTCAGTTTTTCGATGGCTGAAACGGTGCGAAGCAGGGCTACGCCGCCACCGGGAACGATTCCCTCTTCAACCGCCGCACGTGTTGCATGCATGGCGTCTTCAACCCTGGCCTTCTTTTCCTTCAATTCGGTTTCGGTGGCAGCTCCCACTTTGATTACGGCCACGCCGCCGACGAGTTTGGCAAGTCTTTCCTGAAGTTTTTCACGATCGTAATCGGAAGTGGTCTCTTCGATTTGAACGCGCAGTTGCTTTACGCGGCCTTCGATATCGGCATGTTTGCCGGAACCCTCGATGATTGTGGTGTTGTCTTTGTCGATGGTGATCTTCTTGGCACGGCCCAGATCTTCCAGCCGTACGCTTTCAAGCTTTATTCCGAGATCTTCGGATATCACTTTGCCGCCGGTGAGAATGCCGAGGTCTTCCAGCATTGCCTTGCGCCGATCGCCGAATCCAGGGGCTTTAACCGCAGCAACCTGCAGAGTCCCTCGGAGTTTATTAACCACCAGCGTCGCGAGAGCTTCGCCTTCAACATCCTCGGAAATAATCAGGAGCGGGCGCCCGCTTTTTGCAACCTGTTCCAGCAGGGGCAGGAGGTCCTTCATTGAACTGATCTTTTTTTCATTGAGCAGAATCAATGCGTCGTTCAGTTCAACTTCCATTCTCTCCGGATCCGTCACGAAATAAGGGGAGAGATATCCGCGGTCGAATTGCATTCCCTCGACTACCTCGAGAGAAGTCTCGATGGACTTGGCTTCTTCAACCGTGATCACGCCATCTTTTCCAACTTTTTTCATCGCTTCGGCAATGATTCCGCCAATGGTTTTGTCATTGTTCGCCGATACGGCGCCAACCTGGGAAATCATTTCGCCCTTCACGGGCTTGCTGAGTTTTTTCAATTCAGTGACGGCGGCTTCGACAGCCTTTTCGATCCCGCGCTTCAGCGCCATGGGATTGGCTCCGGCGGCTACATTCTTCACGCCTTCGCGGAAGATAGCCTGAGCCAAAACGGTGGCCGTGGTTGTGCCGTCGCCCGCCACGTCTGATGTTTTGGACGCCACTTCACGAACCATCTGTGCGCCCATATTTTCCGTGCCGTCCTTCAGTTCGATTTCTTTGGCCACGGTCACGCCGTCTTTGGTGATTAGGGGCGATCCGAACTTCTTGTCCAGAACGACATTGCGGCCCTTCGGGCCCAGCGTAATCTTTACGGCATCCGCGAGTTGATTCACTCCCCGGAGAATCGCTTGGCGAGACGCCTCGCCATGAATAATTTCCTTAGCCATTTCTCAATGCTCCTTTATCTATCTCCAAGTTTTGATTTATTTCCCCAGAACGGCGAGTATTTCCTCTTCCCGCATGATGATGTAATCCTGATCATCGACTTTGATCTCGGTGCCGGAATATTTTCCAAAGAGAATCCGGTCGCCCGCCTTCACGTCCATTGCGGCGCGTTTGCCATCTTCCATGATCTTTCCAGGGCCGGCGGCTATGACCTCGCCTTCCATTGGTTTTTCTTTTGCTGTGTCAGGGATAATAATCCCACCCTTAACGACTTCTTTCTCATCTACTCGTTTTACAAGAACCCGATCGTGCAACGGCCTAACATTCATACATGATCTCCTCTCTTGGAGGTTGCTTATAAACATTACTACATACAAGATTAGCACTCACCCGAGGTGAGCGCTAATAGTATAAGAGCAAAGTTCGCGTTGTCAATCTCGCGGCAAAGAAACTTTAATTCTATTTTTACCAACAACTTGAGGTAGATAAGGCTGCGGAATCATGGGCGGCGGCGTTTTTTTTTCTCTCGAACCTTCTTGGAAAGCGTGTTGCGATGGATTCCCAGCCGGGATGCGGTGCGCAAAAGATTGCCGTCGTTTTTTCGCAAAACTTCCGCTATGAAACAATGCTCAAACTGCTCCATGGCTTCGGAATAGAGGATTCCCTTATCGATCATTTCTTTGCAGAGGATCTCAAGGCGCTCTTTCAACCGCATTTGAGGTTTAGCTTCCGGTTCGCTCATTGCGCACTCCTGTTCTGGTTCCAGGCTTCGAGCACCTTCCGGTATTGCTCGTTGAACTTGTTTTTCAGTCCCTGCGGAATAATAAAACTCCCAACTCGAGCTCCTGCCAGGAGGTACGGCGCCAGAAATGAGCGCGTCATAAGATTCTCACTTACGGGGAAAGCTATGATTCCGATTACCAGGATTGAGCACATAGCCCATCCTCGAATAAAGCCAAAAATCCCGCCTAGGATTCGATCGAACCACTTGAGTGAAACGGCCTTGAGGAAACGGTTTACCAAAAAGGAAACCACAGCCCCAATCAATATGCAGCCGAGGAAAATGATCAGGAACCCGAGCAGATTCGCAACGGACTCGGTCCGGCTGAAGTCCGCCAGTCTCTTTGCGGGGATTGGATAATAAAGCACGGCAAGAAAGAATCCTCCGATCAGAGCTATCAGGCTTGTGACTTCCCGTGCCAGGCCTTTGGTTAATGCAAAACCGGTTGAAATCAGAATAATCCCGGAGAATACCAGATCCAGAAAGGTCCACTGGCTCAAATGCATAGGTCGTCTTCCTCAAGTGGACAGGCCTTCAATGGTCATACGGCTATATTCGAGAATCGCTGTGAGGGTTGTATTCTACGAGTACATGTGTGGAATTTCAAGCTGGCTGTCAGTGCGCAGGTGGCCAGCCTTTCATCGATTCTGAAAAGCCGTCAACGCGTTTGTCTATGAGCACGTGCACATTAACGTCAACGACCACTTGGCTAAAAGGGCCGCCCGATTTTTCATATCACTCGGCGCGACTTTGTTTTGTGCTATATTGAAATTCCAAACCAAATGGACGAATGCTGATGAAAACCGATTCTCTCACCAATTCCGGCACGCGGGCTTTGCTGATCGACCTCGATAATTGCCCCAACCAGATCGACGAATTGCCACAAGCGCTGGCTGAATTTGCGCGGGCGATTGCTTGTTACGGCGCAGCGGAGCCGAAAGTGCATTTAAGCCTGGTGCCATTGCTGGCGCCGGCGATCAACGACGGCAAGCTGAAAATTGTCAAAATGGAGAAGCGGGGGAAGAACGCTGC
>JAHFUH010000039.1 GCA_023265215.1 Acidobacteriota bacterium | reverse complement strand
TAATTATGTATTGGTTCGTTTCCTGAACGAAGCGATGGCTCTGCGGACGCTCGAAGGGGAAGTGCCGCCTTGTTCGTTTCGGCGGGAGAGAGCCCCATCCAGATTAAGCCAGCTATAAAGGTCATCCTAGAAGATCGGCGAGAAGCTTTGATACTCGCGAATCGGCATTTCTTCCAGCCGCATCCCCAGTTCTGAAGCGCGGACGACAATTTTTCCCACAATCTCGTGCGCTTCTCTGAACGGAGTTTTTTTCGCAACAAGATAGTCCGCGAGTTCGGTTGCATTCAAATAACCGGTTGCCGCAGATTCCAGCATGCGCTCCGGGCAAATCCGGATATTCGCGAAAACCCTCCGCATCATTTCGAGACAGTTCTCCACGGTGAGAATTGCGTCAAAAAGCCCCTGCTTATCTTCCTGCAAGTCTTTGTTGTAAGTCATCGGCAGCCCCTTCAGGACTGTCATCATTGCAACAAGGTGACCCAGGACCCGCCCTGCCTTGGCGCGGACAAGCTCCAAAGCATCGGGATTCTTCTTCTGAGGCATAAGACTGCTGCCGGAAGCGATGCTGTCGTCCAGCTGAATAAATGAAAACTCGGCAGAATTATAGAGAATCAAGTCCTCCGAGAACCTGCTGAGGTGCATCATTAATGTGCTTGAAAAAAACAGGAAATCGAGAACGAAATCACGGTCTGCAACCGCATCCATGCTGTTCAGCGACGCGGCAGCGAAATTCAAATCGCGCGCCAGCGCATTTCTGTCAATTTTGTAAACCGTGCCCGAAAGCGCTCCGGAACCGAGGGGACAAACGTCGATTCGTTCCAGCGACTCTCGCAATCTTTGGCGGTCCCGGAGCAGCATTTCCCCATATGCGAGCAGGTAATGAGAAAAAAGCACCGGCTGAGCCCTCTGCAGATGGGTATAGCCCGGAAGCATGGCCGATATGTTTTTTTCAGCAAAATCGGCCAGGGCGATGAGCAGGCGGTTCATTTTTTTCTCTATTTCAGCTTCCTTGCGCCTCAGGTACAGCCTCAGATCCGTTGCGACCTGGTCATTCCGGCTCCTACCCGTGTGGAGCTTAAGCGCCAGCGATCCAATCCTCTCTGTCAAAGCCTCCTCGACATAGCTGTGGACATCTTCGGCGCTGCTGCTTGCGATCGCGTTCGGGTTACGACGATTCTGCTCTAATACGGCGCGAAGGCCGCTCTCCACTTTGCCTCTGTCTTTGGCAGAAAAAACCCCCGCGCGATCGAGCGCTCGAGCGTAAGCAATGCTCCCTTCAATGTCGGCTTCCAACAGTTCCCGGTCAAAGGAAAGGGAATCATTGAATTTTGCGAAGAAATCATCCTGCTCGGAAGAGAAACGACCTCCCCACAGTTTTTTCCTGGCCAAGTTCACCTCCCTGGAACCGCAGATAATGACAGAATAATAGAAGACTAACAATCGTATTCAAGGATGCGCCGAGAATGCTTTGAGGTTTTGGGGCCTGGAGTTATTTCCACCAAAACTCCAAGCCCCAAAGAATCCAATTGTTCATCTGAGGCCGGCCGACTATGCTTCTACCAGCTCTTCTTCAGCAGGACATTCCATCCCCATACGTCTGAGTTTTTCAACAAACGTCGTTCTTTTGAGGTGGAGAAGCGACGCAGCTCTCTTCTTGTTTCCTTGTGCCACCTGCAGGCTCTGGAGAATGAGCCGTTTTTCCAGTTCAGAAATCATTGTATTGAAATGAACGCCGTCATCCGGAATGTCAATGGCGTGAAACGGCACATTTTGTGCCAACGGGCGGGATACGACGGGAAAATCCTCAACGTCCAGGATTGTGCGGTCTCCCGATAGAGCAACTGCCATCTCCACCGAGTTTTCCAACTGGCGCACGTTGCCGGGCCAGTCATAAGCCATCAGATGTTTGATAGCTTCATGGGAGATGCTTTTTAGGAGCAGCTTCTGATCCGTACAATATTTTTGAGTGAAATGCGATAGAAGTGGAGGAATATCTTCGCGGCGCTGCTTTAAGGGCGGAACGCGGATTGGAATCACATTCAGGCGGTAATATAAGTCCTCCCGAAAATTTCCCTTTCCCACGGCTTCAAGGAGATCGCCATTGGTTGCCGCCAGGATCCGAACATCCACTTTTATTGTGGTGGCGCTGCCTATCTTTTGGAATTCGCGTTCCTGGAGCACACGAAGCAGTTTGACTTGCAGGTCCATCGGCATGCTTGAAACTTCATCGAGGAAAAGCGTCCCGTGATTTGCCTGCTCAAACCGTCCAATCCTGTGTTGATGAGCATTTGTGAAAGCACCTTTTACATGACCAAAAAGCTCATCCTCCAACAGATTCGCCGGAATAGCTCCACAATTTACAGATACCAGCGGCTGGTCCTTACGTGGTCCATTATAGTGAATGGCTCGAGCGATAAGTTCTTTGCCTGTGCCCGTTTCTCCTTCAATAAGAACAGTGCTGGTCTTTTTTGCAACCACGCTGATCAGATGATAAATATGCTGCATGCCGGGACTGTTGCCGACCAGGTTGGAAAATTGATACTTTTCCTGGAGTTCGCCACGCAACATCCGGTTCTCGGATCTTAGGCGCTGTTCTTCAATTCCCTTATCAACGCGCAGAACTAGCTCCGGCAACTGAAAAGGTTTTGGAAGATAGTCGTAAGCTCCCTTACGCATAGCATCGACTGCGGATTGGATGTTTCCGAAACCCGTCATCACAATCACAATTGTTTCGGGGTATAATGAAAGCGCCTCCTCGAGGATTGCATCGCCGGCTAATCCCGGCAATCGCAAATCCGTAACAATTACGTCGTAAGGGTATTGTCGCACCATTGCAAGAGCAGCTTTGCCGTCGGAAGCCTCGTCAATCTGGTAATTGACGCTCTCAAGAGCTTGCCGGACTAAATCGCGCATATAATCTTCATCATCGACAACAAGGATCTTCACATCCTGTTTACGTTCCATTTTCCCTCAGTAAGGTTATTGGACTAATTTAGCTGTTCTTATTTTCTCTGGACTGCTGTTGCGAAATCGGAGTTTTTATATATCTCACATTATTCACATTTGTCAATAAAAAATTAGTTATTCATTGCTATTTATTTGAAAAGAAAATTTGATTCCGTACCGTGGTACAGATTATGCCTGGACAGATCTCCTCCGGTCATTTACAATCCAAACCCGCTGGGGCTATTGGTCCTTTGCACCTTGAACACTTAAAACGGACGCTTTTGCGCATTCGCAGGCAGGAGATTTCATATGACTTCTACTGGAATAAAAATTCTTATCGTGGACGACGATGAGGATTTATGCATTGCGCTCACTGAGTTTATCTCCCAAATGGGAGTTCATGTTCAGACGGCCGGCAGTGTTGCAGAAGCCCAGCAAAGGCTTCAGACCGAGACAGTTCCTTTCGATCTGGTCTTGACGGATCTTAGGATTCCCGGTGGCAGCGGGATGGATGTGCTCCAGGCTGCTCGTGGGCGCAGTGCTGATTCACTTGTAACAATCATTACCGGATACGCTTCCATGGACACCGCCATCGAAGCTGCGCGGCTTGGGGCTTATAATTACGTCACCAAACCTTTTTCTTTGGATGAAATAGGAGTGCAGGTACGCAACATGATTGAACGGGTGTCACTGTCGAGAGAGAATGCCCGGTTATCTTTGCGGTTACAGGAGCTTTACGAGCAGTTGGAACGGGTTGAACGCGAGCGCGCCGATTTTGTTCAGATAAATAAGAATCTTCTCAAATTGCTGCAGGAAAACAGCCGAAAACTGGACGAGATCTTGAACCTGCATGCGTCATCACACGCTATCTCCGAATAAACATTCAATTGAAGCCCCTCGGCGGACCCGTGGTGGATAATTTGTTATAAAATAGGTAGAGTCTTTTTTTTGATAGCGCCGCTACCCTATTTTCATAAAATTATTCACCTACTGTACGTCAAGCCTGTGAGTACTCGAATGTCAACATATTGACTTGCTGAATGCTGAGGTGGGAGTTTTATCTTTTGGACAATAATTCTATCCAATTGAAAATACGTGTGTTATCACATTTAATGCTGTGAACTTGTCCGCTGGCATAGGTATTGCCTATTGGGCTTCGGGGTAATACGAATGACGCCCGAGAAGGAATTCATTGCCGGCAACCAGGAAAACCCAACGCTCTATTCCTGTCAATTGGGAGAAACAAAGCTTCTTCTGGAAGCCTTTGAGATGTTTACTCAGGCTTCGAGTTCTCTGGAATCAGCTTTCAGCCAGCTTCAAAGAAAAGTCCAGATTTTGACGGAAGAGCTGGAATCCAAAAATATCGAGTTGGAGAAAAGCCTTCAGGAAAAAGAGGAAGCTCAGAATTACCTCCGAACCATTCTTGAGAGGCTTCCGTGCGGAGTTCTTGTTCTGGATGGGAACGGGGAATTGGCATTATGCAATCCAATGGCTGCGGATGTCCTCGGAAAATCAAAATCCTCGAAATCAAAGCAAAGCGGCCAGCCTTCTTTGAGCGCCGGGATGCGCAATCACTTTGCCGGTGCCGTGGGCAAGGCAGAAATTGAAATCCCTCTCGGGAGCGGCGGCAAAAAAAGGGTTCTTGCCACATCGGGAGCGCCGCTGACTGATGCGGCAGGACGCCGGAGCGGGACCCTTCATATTATTCGCGACGTAACGGAAATGAAGGCGCTGCAGGAGCAAAGCAAGCGCGTCGAACGGCTTTCGGCGATGGGCGAAATGGCGGTGGAGCTTGCGCACGAAATTCGCAATCCCCTGGGCAGCGTGGAATTGTTCGCCTCGCTATTGGTTAAAGAACTGTCCGGAGATCCCAAACGCTGGGCAGAGAACATCCGAATTGGTATTCGATCGTTGAACAACATTGTTTCCAACATGCTTCATTTTGCCAATCCATTTTCGCCTTCTTTTTCCAATGTGGACATCCATGAAGTGATTGAGGAGATCTTGAAGTTCACGGATCCGATTATGAACCAGCGCCAAGTCCTGGTTGAAAAGTATTTCAATGCTGAAAATCCAGTGATTCCGGCGGATCGCGAGCTTCTCCGGCAGATGATGCTCAACCTCATTCTCAATGCGATGAAAGCCATGCCGGCAAATGGTTCGCTGACGATCATCACCCGAAATTTCAGGCAAAATAAATCACGCCCCCCGGGGCTGGAATTGCAGATTCAGGACACCGGGATTGGAATACCTGCTGAAAATCTGAGCCGGATATTCGATCCGTTTTTCACCACTAATAAAAACGGCACTGGCCTGGGCCTTTCGGTAGTTCATCAGATTGTGGAACGTCACTCCGGATCGATCCAGGTTTCCAGCGAGGTCAATCGCGGAACCAAGTTCACGATTGTTTTCGAGAACGGTCAAAACGGGTTCGGTTTTATTTCAAAGGATTCAATTCATGAATGAAGAGCTGCTGGTGGTGGATGACGAACCGCAGATGCTGATTGCAATCAACGAAACGCTTCGACAAAACGGATATTCCATAACGACGGCGGGCAGCGGCATGGAGGCTCTCTGCAGGCTTAAAGAAAAGTATTACCGTCTTGTCATTACCGATATGCGGATGCCGGAGGTGAGCGGCCTCGATCTTCTGCGAAAAGTAAAAAATCTGGCGCCCCAAACTCCAGTGATTCTTCTAACAGCATACGGAACGATTCAGGCTGCCGTGGATGCAATGAGGGGTGGCGCTTATGACTACCTCCTTAAACCTTTTTCCGCGGAATCCCTCGAGAGTGTAGTTCGCCGTGCTCTGGACTCCGCGCCAAGAAGAAATGAGAAAATTTCTCACGCCATCATAACGCAGGACCAAAAATTTTCGCGAGTTTTTGAACAGGCCGGCCAGGCCGCGGCAAGCACCGCCACTGTCCTTATTGAAGCTGAGAGCGGGACCGGCAAGGAACTCCTGGCGCGAATGATCCATCAAAAAAGCCCGCGGTCCTCAGGTCCCTTCGTGGCTGTGAATTGCGCAGCGCTCCCAGAGAATCTTCTGGAGAGCGAATTGTTCGGATTCGAAAAGGGTGCTTTTACAGGGGCGAGCGTTTCCAAGCCGGGCAAGTTTGAGCTGGCGAACAATGGAACGCTGCTGCTCGATGAAATCGGCGAAATGGCGCCCATCCTGCAGGCCAAGCTCTTGCGTGTTTTGCAGGAAAAGGAAGTAGATCGGATAGGCGGCAAGGATCCCGTTCAAATTGACGTCCGGGTCATTGCGACTACAAACAGGGATTTATATTCGCTCGTGCAGGAAGGCGATTTCAGAGAGGACCTGTATTATCGCCTCAAGGTTGTTTGCTTGACCATACCTCCGCTTCGGGAAAGGCGAGGGGATATTCCGTTATTGGTGGATTTTTTCTTTAAAAAATATGGGGAAGATTTCGCAAGGCAGGCCTTGCAATTAAGCCCTGAGGCCACTGAGTGTCTGGTTCGACATGACTGGCCGGGCAATGTGCGGGAATTGGAAAATACGATTCAGCGGGCTCTCACGCTCTGTACGGATTCCAAAATAAGGCCCCAGGACCTTTTGCTTTCGGAATCGCAGTCGCCTGCTTTAAACCAGGGCGCGGCTGAACTGGGATTTTCCGCCGGAGTCACAATGCGTGAAATGGAACGTCAGCTGATTCGGAATACTTTGGAAGACACGCGTGGCAATCGCACTCAGGCAGCCAAACGACTGGGAATCAGTTTGCGAACATTGAGAAACAAGCTGAATGAATTTGGTTTGCAAGATAGGCAGGCAAAATCTGCCCACTCGCATGCATAGCAGTGCCGGAGGATGAAAGTTCATGGTTTTAACCTTATGCCTTGAGGACCGCGAATCAACGGCTTTTTCTGATGGAATGCATTAACAGGCAACCAGTGATACCTGTCCATATAAACTTGGCATGTTAGTTGCTTGTATGGGGAAATCCCCGAGTGTGTCGGGGATTCTGGAGGTAGGCAGGTGACAATGGAAATTCTTACCGACCCGACAATTCAGGCGGTGGGCGCTTATATGAGCCGGCTGTCCCAACGTCAACAGATTGTTGCCTCTAATCTGGCCAATATAGATACGCCCGATTACAAAACAAAGGATATTTCATTTCACGCAACGATGCAGGAACTGCTTGCGGACAATCCTCTGGAACTCCGAAAAACAAGTCCTGAACACCTTGAAGGCTGGACTGCAATCCCAATGCAGGCGCAGCCATTTGAAGAGCAGGGGCTGATTTCCGGCAACGACCGGAACAATGTTGATCTCGACAATGAAATGCTGAAGCTGAGTGAGACCTCATTCGGCTATGCCATGATATCCCAAATTCTTAAAGGCAAATTCCGCATCTTGGCAACCAGCATTAATGAAGGGAGAGGCTAATGACTCTGATGACCGCCATTGCTGTCAGCGCTTCCGGCCTGACGGCTCAACGCAGAAGGCTGGAGGTTCACGCCAGTAATTTGGTTAACGCCAGCACGATCCAACCCGCCGGCATGGAGCCTTTCCGGCGAAAGGATGTGATGTTCAGCGCTGCGCCGCCGCAGACGTCCTTCGGCGCTGAATTCGAAACCGCGGTTCAGGGTGTGGAAATATCCAAAGTTGTTACGGACAACAGCGAGGGCAGAAAGCAGTATGAACCCGGCAACCCGAATGCGGACAAGGATGGCTATGTCATGTACCCCAATGTGAATACCACAGATGAGATGATGAATATTTTATCTGCTACTCGATCCTATGAGGCGAATCTTCAAGCTGTAACGGCGGCCAAGGAAATGGCTCAGAAAACGCTGGAAATACTAAAATAGAGGACATATGGAAAATGGCATCCTCGGGCCGATAAGCCCGAATCTGCAAGTTCCCGAAATCCGAAAACAAAGCAGCCCCAGTACAGAAAAAGCCGGTTCAGGCTTCGGCGAGGTATTGAAGGATGCGATATCTACTGTCAATGAGCTTCAAAAGCAATCCGACCAGGAAATTCAAAAGCTCATGGCTGGAGAATCGCAGGATCTGCATACGACCGTAATCGCTATGCAGAAAGCTGATCTTTCGTTTCAGATGATGATGCAGGTCCGCAACAAGATTGTGCAGGCTTATCAGGAAATTATGCGTACGCAAGTCTGATGGTTCAGAAAACACAGTTCGTCATTGTGGAGCAACTAGATGCCTGGTAACAGCCCCATCTTTGTGAATCAAGTTCGCGACATGTGGTCCCGGCTGCTATGGCCGCAGCGGCTTACGATCATTGGTTTTGGATTCCTAGGTTTGGCCTTCATTGGATCCTTAGTCTATTTCATGAACAGGGTCGAATACGAATCACTGTATCGAGACCTGAATCCTGAAGATGCCCAGGCAATAGCAGGCAAACTCAAGGAGCAGAAAATAGATTTCCAAGTCAAAGGGACTTCACTTATTGATATATCGGTTGCAGCTCCGAAAAACGAAGTGGACAAACTGCGGTTGGGAATTGCCGGGTCAGGCCTCGCCCGGAGTGGAAGAGTTGGCTACGAGATTTTTGACAAGAATCAGTTCGGAATGACGGATTTCACGGAGCAGGTGTATCTGCAAAGGGCGCTTGAAGGGGAACTCGCCCGCACTATTTGCAGCCTTTCGGAGATATCGCAGGCTCGCGTTCACATCGTCCTTCCTAAAGATTCGGTTTTTTCCGAAAACAAAGAAGACGCCAAGGCAAGCGTTGTTTTAAACCTTAAGAATAACACGGAGCTTTCAAAATCAAACGTGGCTGGGATTAAAAATCTCGTTGCCGCAGCAGTACCCGGATTGCATACCTACAATGTCTCGATTGTGGATAATGATGGGCATCTCCTGTCGGCACCCATTGAGTCGGGAGATGCTGCCCGTTCTGAGATGGAAATGGGCAAGCGCGAGCAACTCGAAAAGGATATGACCAACAAGGTGATATCCATTCTCGAACCGGTGGTGGGAGAAGGAAAGGTCCGCGCATACGCAACCATCGACCTTGATTTCAATACTACAGAGCAGACGGAAGAAACCTTCAATCCGAACTCTCCTGTTGTAATGAGTCAGCAGAAAAGCCAGGAGAGGACCGGGAGTTCAGCAGTCCCTACCGGAATTCCCGGGCTGCAGTCGAATCTGAATCCCCCGGCGGCTCCGAGTGGCGGATCAATCCCTGAGCACACAAGGCAGAGCGAGGCAACCAACTACGAAGTGAACAAGGTGCTCCGCCATACTGTGCAGCCAAAAGGAACTGTAGTTCGAAAAATCAGCATCGCAGTAGTACTGGATAACAAGACCGTTGATTCAAAAACAAAAGATGGGAAAGCAACGAAAACCTCAGAACCTCGCACCCAAAAGGAGCTGGACGCTTATCGTGAGCTGGTTTTAGCAGCTGTTGGCTACAATCAACAAAGGGGAGATGACGTAGCTATTCGGAATGAACCGTTCTATAAGGAATCCAAACCGGAAGAGCCTCAGACTGCAGTTCCTTTGTATATCAAATGGCAAGGATATGTTGTGCCTGGGATGAAATACCTTGCCCTTATTGTCTTGTTCACCATGGCTTACATCATTTTTGTTCGCCCGATCCGCAAGCGCGTATTTCAAACAATGGCTTTGGCTGCAATAGGCTCCGGGGAATCTCATGAAGCCCAATTGTCTGTCGAATCTGTGCCCAGGGCGCTTCCGGAGGGCAAACGTTCGGAAGCGCTTGCTGCTGGCGAGGAAGCCGGGTCTGTAGCCAGACTTCCTGCTGCGGAAGGAAGAGCGGCGGAGGGAATGCTTTCTCTGGAAGCCAGCGATGAGCAGATTGAGCGCGAGCTAATGAGGGAAGCGAATATGGTGGATCTCGGCAGCCGCAAATACGCAGCCATGAAAAAGAAGCTCGTTGATAAAGCGAAAAGTGATCCCGAAATGGTTTCTCAATTATTACGTTCCCTATTGCGAGAGAAGGCGTAGGACATGACGCAGACTCAAATAGCAGGTGCAAGGAAAGCTGCGATATTGATGGTTTTGCTTGGCGACGAGGCAAGCGCCGGTGTCTTTCGTTTCATGCAGGAAGATGAAATCCAGGAGATCAGCAAGGAGATTTCGCGGCTCGGAGAGATTAATCCTGAAACCGCGGATACAATTCTTGAAGATTTCTACCGGCTGACCCTGGCCCAGACATTTCTGGCTCGGGGCGGCCCCGAATTTGCTAAAAAACTGCTGGTCAAAGCTTTTGGCTCGGATTCATCCAAGAAGCTTTTGGATTATCTGAATATTTCGCTTCAGAGTGCTCTGGTCGGTTTTGATAATCTCCAGAAGGCCGATCCGGTGCAGCTTTCCAAGTTCATTCAGTCTGAACAACCTCAGACAATCGCGCTCGTTCTTGCCCACCTGAATTCTTCGCAGGCTGCGGCGCTGCTGAGTTCGTTGCCGACTCCTCTGCGTGCGGATGTAGTCATGCGCATGGCAAATCTCGAACAGATCTCGCCCGACGTCATCAACAAAATTACGACGATACTGGAACAAAAATTAAGATCTTTGGGTGACTTCAGCCGTGAATCCTACGGCGGCATTCGGGCCGTCGCTGAGCTGATCAACAGGATGGATACCAAAGCTGCCGGCGCGATTCTGGAGAAAGTCGAAGGGGAAAACCCGTCGCTTGCGCTTAGCATCCGGAATCTTATGTTCGTATTCGATGACGTGATGCTCATTGATGATGCGGGCATGCGGGAGATATTGCAGCGCGTCGACAAGAAAGCCCTGACAATTGCTTTGAAGGGAACGGGTGAAGAACTGAGAAATCAATTCTTCCGCAATATGTCCACCCGTGCGGTTGAGATGATGAAAGAAGATATGGATGTTTTAGGGCCTGTAAAAGTGAAGGATGTAGAAACCTCCCAGCAGCAGATTGTCAGCGTAATACGAAAACTTGATGAAAGCGGCGTCATCAGCCTAAAGGGCGGTGGCGGCGATGAATATATTAACTAGAAGCCGGAAGTCTGAAGCCCCCAAAAAGCACTTCCCGGCGGCAATCATTATTATCAATTCCAAATACGTTTATGACTTCGAAGATAATCAAACAGGGAACAGCGCGGGCGATGGAAGTTCAACAAATCCTGTTTTTGGAGAATGGGGTGGAGTCGCCCGACCCCCAACCGGTTCACTGGCCGGAACTGCAGGACTTTCCAACTCTACAACCAAGAAATGTCTTGCCTGTAGAACTTGAAAAATCCGAAGTAGATCTCGAATCAATTGAAAAAAATGCTTTTGAGAACGGATTTCGCCAGGGAGAACAATCGGGCCTGGCGACGTCAGAGCAAAATATCGATGCACTGATGAAGCGGCACGCAGAAGGTATTCTCGAAATAGGAAAAATCAAATCTGTTCTTTATTCCCGGGTGGAACGTGAAGTTGTTAAATTAGCAATCGAGGTTGCCAAGAAAATAGTCCATCGCGAGGTACAGGTGGATCTCGACATAATTCAGACCCTGGTGCATGTTGCACTCGCACACGTTGCGGAAAAAACACCCGTGACAATCCACATCAATCCTGTCGATTACAACTACATTTCGGAACGACAAACGGAAATTTCTCGCACCGAGGGAAGAAGCATTACGCTTGTTGCAGACAAATCCATTGAGCGGGGCGGATGTCTTATCGAAACAGATTGTGGAGATATTGATGCACGGCTCGAAGAAAAATTCCGCGAAGTGGAACATGCATTTTTTAAAGGTGGCTCACAACGTCCATGAGCAGTCCCGAACTAAACTTGCAAAGATATTTCCAAACACTTAGAGATCTTGATCCTGTCAAGACAGTCGGCGCGGTAAAACGCGCAGTCGGGCTTGTGGTTGAATCGCTTGGCCCTCCGGTTTCCATCGGTGAATTGTGTGAAATAGCTGGTGATTCGCAGAACGAAACAGTTATTCCGGCCGAGGTTGTTGGCTTTCGGGACAATTATGTTCTCTCGATGCCTCTTTACAAAGTCCATGGTGTCAAGCTGGGCGACAGAGTGATTTGCCGGAAGAAGAAAGCCTCTGTTTCAGTATCGACAGCGCTTCTCGGTAGAGTCATTAATGCCATGGGTGAGCCGATTGATGACAAGGGCCCGATCGATGGGATCGAAGAATATCCCGTGCACCCTTTGGAAACCAATCCGATGGAGAGAAAAAATATTGAAGAAACGCTGGGTACGGGCGTTCGTTCAATTGATGGTCTGCTCACGTGCGGCAAGGGGCAGCGCATTGGGATTTTCGGAGGCAGCGGAGTGGGTAAGAGCACGCTGCTTGGAATGATGGCGCGGTACACCTCGGCGGATGTTAACGTCATCAGCCTGGTCGGTGAAAGAGGACGCGAAGTCCGGGCCTTTATCGAAAAAGATCTGGGTGAGGAAGGTCTAAAGCGATCGGTAGTGGTTGTCTCAACATCGGATCAACCGCCGCTCCTTAGAATACGGGCAGCACTGGTCGCCACAACTGTTGCTGAGTATTTCCGGGATCTTGGCAAGGATGTGTTGCTGGTGATGGATTCGGTCACGCGCTTTGCTATGGCTCAACGAGAGGTTGGGTTAGCTGCTGGAGAGCCACCGTCATCCAAAGGATATACGCCTTCGGTATTTGCCCTGCTTCCACGCCTGCTGGAAAGGGCCGGAAATTTCACATCTGGAGGAAGCATAACCGGTTTCTATACAGTCCTGGTCGAAGGGGATGACATGACGGAGCCGATAGCCGATGCCGTTCGCTCCATTCTGGATGGTCACATCGTTTTGAGCAGGGAACTCGCATGGCGCAATCACTATCCATGCATCGATATCATGGCCAGTATAAGCCGGCTCATGCCCGACTTGGTTTCACAATCCTATCTTCAAAATGCGGGCAAAATCCGGGAGTGGCTTTCTATCTATAAGAAGGCCGAGGATATGATCAACATCGGAGCTTATGTCACTGGAAGTAATCCCAAAATTGACATGGCTTTGAAAAAAAATGATGCCGTGAATTCATTTTTGGTTCAGAGGAATGACGAGCGAGTAACCCTGGATAGCGCATTTGCCGGAGTTGAAACACTCATTAAGGAATGTTGATTTGGCTAAATTTGTATTCGGCCTTGAAACATTGCTGCAACACAGGGATAGAATCGAGCAAAAAGAGCGCGATGAGCTGTTGCGGCGAATCTATAACCATCAGATTGAACTACAAAACAGGGATAGATTGACCGTCCAGTTGAAAGAGACGATGGAAGAAATGAGCCGGAAACAAGCCGAAGACATTTCCAGTCAGGAACTGAACTGGTTCTATCTCTATATAAATCGCCTGCGGCTAGAAATTCAGGAATCAGAAAAGAGATTGTTGCAGATCGACTCGGGAGTTCAAGAGCAGAAAAAAAACGTAGTTGAAGCTTCAAAAAAGAAAAAAACATTAGTCTCTTTGAGAGCTAAGCAGGAAAAAGCATTCACTTTTGCATTGGACAAGCAGGAACAGAAAGAAATCGATGAGCTGGTTGTAACACGATACGTCGGCAAGGTGTAAGCGCCAACGTTGCCAAAATTAAGGAGATACGAACTCCATGAGAGTAGCACCAGCACCCCAACCGTCACAAACAACTGGAGAGATGCCCGCGAAATCGACAGAATTGGAAAATGCCTCAACCGGCGCTTTTTTCGCTGAAATAGATCGCGCTCTGAATAAGGGGGGACAGGAAGAAAATCTGAACGAAGAGAAAACACCGGAGCAGAATTCTGAAACGAACGATACCAATGATTTGAGATTGTTTCTCAGCGCCTGCCTGTTTGCAATGCAGCCTGTAAAGACGGGATCTGGTGCACTGATGGATCAATCCGTGCTGGAACAAGCCGATGGCGAATCAAAAGACCATCTCGACGCCGTGATTTCTGCAAATGAGAAGGCGGCAAAGCTCTCTCCATCGGGATCAATGAAATCCAAAGAAGAGATGCCCGAAATTGAAAGCAAGGAGAACTTGTTCGCTAACGCATTGCTTTCCTTTCAGCCGGCTGCCGATTTTGCATCCCAGAATCCGGCAATGCCTTCAGCCGAAGCTCTATCGAAAGCCGGCATGACAAGGGCTGACGGAGAAAATGAAAATATAAAACAGTCCGGCAGTATTTTTCAGACTATTTTGGTTCCCAAAATCGATTCGGAAGCAGCTACAGCATTTGAACCCATTTCCATATTTGGTGCAGGCGAATCTGAAAGTAAACAGACAACAGATTCTCAATACCTAAATGACAAGGTAAAGATCTCCGGGCAAGAGATCCTTGGGGATATTATGGGGGCGGATAAAGATCGTTCTCGGTCGGATACAAAAAAGCAGGCGCCTGTAATTCAGGAATCACGACCGGAATCGCCCGCCCTGGTTGAAAAAATGTCTGCAGATCGTTCAATGAATGCGAGCAAAACCGCTTTTCTGCAGGATTCCACTGCGCTCAGGAGTGTTGATACTCGGGCAGATATTCTGAGTAAAACTGAGAATGCCGTCCAGGAAGGTTCGGGTGATGTGGATTCAGGTGTCGTAGCCGTGGTTAGGGGGACCAATGAGACAACGGGCATGAACGGCTCACGTTCGGATGGAGAAAACGGAAATTCCGCGGCAACGGACTTGGGAGATTCTCGCTCCGAGCGAACGACTGGCCGGAATGAATCTCCAGCGTGGATGGCACTGCAAGGCAGATTGGAGAGCCCGGCAGCGGATCCCGATAAGGCGAAAAGTTTGATGGCCGAACATGCACAAGACAAATTGGCTGCGATGGCCGCTGGTTTTGAACGTTCGGCTGGTACGAACATTCCCTCAACAAGTACCAACACAGTTGCGTCCTCGCGCCCCGGCGAGTTTGTCTATCAAGTCGCCGACCGAATCCAGGTGCAGCTTCGCGATGGTAAGAACGAAATACGCATTCAACTGAAACCGGAAAACCTCGGCAGCCTTGAGATACGAGCGGAAGCGACCGGCAACGGCATTGTTGCTCGCATAACAGCAGAATCGGCTGCCGTGAGAAATTACCTTGAGAACAATCTCCATGTACTGCAGCAGAATCTTCAGGACCAGGGATTAAAAGTTGAACGGATTCAGATTGCAGTTCAGGAGGTTGTTAATCAGCAATCGTCCTCCGGCCAGTCGGCGCAGTTTGGACATGCAGCATCCGGGGGCAGGCAGTGGAGCGATAATCACAAGCCTGACAAGCCTGCCGCGGATTTGTTTTCCACCCCGACGGACGAGATTGCGGTTGATCCTCTAACTTTCGTCACGCCTGGTTCCGCCAAGCGATTCCATACAGTAGCATAAATTTCCTATGGGCAAGTATTTACATAATTCCAGTGATGAAATGGCAAACACAAAAAGCGGTTTAATTGAAGATACCATTGAAGATGTATATCGGCAGGGCCATTCGGAAAGATTGGCATGCTTTGTGCTATAGGAATTCTAGTCGCCGGCGAAGGTTATTTCCCTTCGAGGCCCGTATAGTAAGTATCAATAAAGGATATTACAAATGAGCAGTATCGACAGCCTAGGATCAACTCAGCAGACATCACAACAAATTGCCAATACAGTTTCAAACGCCACCACCCAGATGGGAACAAGCCAGTTTCTTCAGCTCTTGGTTGCGCAGCTTCAAAACCAGGATCCTATGAATCCAGTTGATAACCAGCAGTTTGTCACTCAATTGGCTACATTCAGCTCGCTGGAGCAGCTTATATCCATAAATCAGGGCGTTACGAAGCTCGCAGACCCTACAGCATCAGATAGCAGCTCAGTTGCTTCGCAATGAAAACATTGGTTCACAAGTGGAAATAATAAATAGCAAATGATTCCGGCCTGGCCGGATTGGGAGAACCTAAATGCCATTAACTTCTTTTTACACTGCCTTGACCGGGTTGAATAATAACAGCTTGGCAATCAACATAATTGGTGACAACCTTGCAAATATGAACACGATTGGCTACAAGTCCGGAAAAGCCAGTTTTGCCGAACTGCTGGCGGGCCTTTCCGGCACCAGCTCAAACGGTAATCCGGTGGTATTTGGGCTGGGCAGCACTTTGAACGGAGTTACGCACGCTACCACTCAGGGAACGGTAAGTTACACTGGGAAATCAACGGATGCTGCTATCAATGGAAATGGTTTTTTTGTGGTCTCGACCGATGGTGGCCTAGGTTTCACTCGTTCGGGAAAATTCGAATTCAATAAGGACGGAGGGCTCGTCAGCGGAGACGGATATCAGCTGATGGGTTATATGGCAGTCAATGGACAAATCGACAGCAACGGCACCGCTGTTCCTATTGAGATCAAGAAGGGGCAGGTTATGCCGGCAAAAGCGACGACCACACTAGACATTACGGGTAACTTGGATTCCAGTTCCACGGCAGCCTCGACCAGCATACAAGCTTACGATTCTTTGGGCGCCACTCACAATATAACCGTGAATTTTACCGGAGCCGGACCCAATTGGCATTGGTCTGCTACCATACCTGCAGTGGATACAGGCGGGGCGATCACAGATCCAGCGGTCGAAGTCGGCAATGGCGATATGGTTTTCAACAGCTCAGGAAATCTGATCTCGCCGACGGCTAATCCCACTTTGAGCATTACCGGGCTTGCCAGCGGAGCGGCCGATATGACTATTGCTTTTGGGTTGCTGGATTCCAATGGCAAAAGTACTGTCACGAATTTTTCGAGCAGTTCCTCGACGTTTACTCCCTCCCAGAACGGGTCTTATGCGAGCAACCTGAAGGAAATCAGTATAGACAGCAGTGGAGTAATTATGGGAGTGTCTGAAAGTGGCAATACTATTGCATTGGCTCAGCTGGCACTCGCCGATTTTCCAAATATCGAGGGGCTTCAAAAATATAAGGGAAGCACATTTGTGTCCTTTCCAAGTTCCGGTGATCCCTCTATCGGTGCTGCAGGAGCCGGCGGACGCGGTACAGTAGTTGGCGCATCGCTGGAGCAATCCAATGTAGACATGGCCCAGGAGTTTGTGAATCTGATTGCTGCTCAACGAGCTTATCAGGCAAATTCCAAAATTATTACGGCCACCGATGAGCTTTACCAGGATTCTCTGAACATGAAGCGATAGCAGTGGATAAGACCTCTGCGTTGCGATAACAGCATTATTTCTAATAGCAAAGGGTAAGCTATGGCAATCGCTGCGACGCCTATAACGAGAGGAAAAGGCCTTCTGGATCTGCTTCGGCAGACCGTGCCACCGCAGGAGCGAGCAGTAGAGCTTTACCGCCGTCTCTTGGCAATAAATTCGCTCTCCAATTCAATGAACTCAGCCCGCGATGTGGAGCACCTGCAGAGTTTCCTGGTTTCCTATTTTCAGGAATGCTTCCCTGATGACCAGGTGCGGCTTTGCATCGTGGATGAGGCGAACTACCGGAAAAGCAGGCTTTCGGGCCCTGCAGTTTCCAAGGAGGAAGAAACCAGTTTGCTTGATAGCGGAATAGCAGGCAGCGTTATCCGTTCTGCAGCACCGCTGTGGATACCAGACACGCATCCTTTAAAAAAACAGCGCAAGTCTCCTGAATTTGCCGGGGATGCACCCTGGCGTTCAATAATGGTGTTTCCCTTTACGGCAATGGGAAAAGTTGTCGGATGTATCGAAATGATTTCCAACCGCCCAAATCGTTTCGACGAGATCGAATACCACTTAGGATCTCTCGTTGCTGCACACCTCTCCTCATCGCTCGACAATGTCCTGACCAAGCAGCAGCTGGCAACAGCAAACGCCCGATTGAAAGATCACGATCAGCGTCTGACCCAATTGAATGAAAGGCTTCAGGAATTGGCTCACACGGACGAATGCACTGGCCTTTTCAACAAGCGCCGGCTGTTCGAGCGGCTGGAAATGGAAATTGCTAGATCCCGGCGTTATGGCGAGATTTTCAGTTGTTTAATGATAGATATCGACGATTTCAAAAAGATAAACGACACTTACGGACATCAGGCCGGGGATGAGGTTTTAAGGCAGACGGGCGCGCTGCTTCGACGTGCGCTTCGCGTAACGGACTTTGTGGCTAGGTATGGCGGCGAGGAATTTACAGTGATTCTGCCACGAACTAACAGTTCCGGCGCATCCCGGGTCGCTGAAAACCTGCTCTCTACATTCTCATCACATGAATTCATAATTGATGCACACCGAGTGAGCTTCACGATAAGCATCGGGGTTGCCTGCTGCACCACTTTTGTTTGCATAGATGCCCGGGAAATCATTCTGCGGGCGGACAGCGCGCTGTATCGTGCAAAAAGATCCGGAAAAAACCGGTCCTGTTTTACTGATGGGAATGATACCGAATGTGAGGACGTCAGGATTTTGTCAAACTTGTGAGATCATTTGACACCGGCATCGCCTGCATTATGAAATCGCCTTCCTATTTAAAGAGCTTTCAGGCTTAATCTGCCCCTATCGGCAGCTTTTATCTCCACAAACCCTCAATTTCTTGATTGAAACCATCTTTTTGGGCTTGGCATGTGACTTGCATTATCTAGTTCTCCGAGAGTAACCCATGCATATGGAGGAGTCACCGCATGCCTGCGCAGGATATGAAGATCAAACCCAAGGCTGACAAAGTCGAAAACAAGCCGATC
>JAHFUH010000389.1 GCA_023265215.1 Acidobacteriota bacterium | reverse complement strand
CATTCTCTGAAGAAAGGCGCGCTCGGCAAGAACCGCAGCGAAGGAGGGTTCGTGATTCAATGCGGACGCAAAAGATGTAGTGCGCCAGTCGTCTTTTCTCGTTTCGATTGCCAGCGCACCCTGGCCGGGCGCCGGGAGCATTTCTTCGAAAGTCAGAATATCGGATATTTCATTTTGAAGCCCCAGCCGATTCAAACCCGCACAAGCCAAAATAATCGCGTCGTAAGATCCGGTCTTCAGCTTATTAAGTCGCGTGTCGATATTGCCGCGAATGTCCAGGATTTTCAAATCCGGACGCAGTGCAAGCAACTGAGCCTGGCGGCGTATACTGCCCGTGCCGATCAACGCATTCTGGGCCAGTGCAGCCAGTTTTTTTGAATTTCGGGAAATGAGCACGTCCCGGGGGTCTTCCCGTACAGGAATCGCGGCTATTTGAAGCTCCTCCGGAATTTGCGTGGGCAGATCCTTCATGCTGTGCACAGCCAGGTCAATTTCCTCGCTGAGCAAAGCCTGTTCAAGCTCTTTTACAAACACTCCTATTGCGGATCCGGATCGAATGGAGGTAATTTGGTCCTTATCTGCGGAAATCTTGATTATTTTCACCGTGACTTCCGCGTCCGGAAAATGGTCGAGGATCCGTTCCCGGACCCACGTAGTTTGTGCTAAAGCCAATGCACTTCCACGACTGCCAATTATAAGCATAGTCTTTCAGTTTATATGCAAAGCGGGGGTTTTCCGAATAATAATTAGAGACATTGAGTCTTGGAGTTATTCTCTATCCTTCGGCGACTTAATTATTTGATTGATCAGGTCCATGTACGCGGCTGAGTTAACGGAATCGTGTGAGTCTCTCAATTTCACTAAAAGCGGATGCGCGATTTTTCCGGCGATCCTCGATATCATGGATTCCAGTTCCTGAATTTGCTTTGGTTCCTGCGGGCCGATTTTTTTCAGGCAGCGGTGGAGTTCCATCTTGCAGATTTCCTCAATTCGCCCCTGCACCTGCATCATAACGGGCGCCACATTAAAAGACTTGAGCTTCGCGCAGAAAACCTGCACTTCGTGTTCCACGATTTTCTCTGCAGCAGCGGCGGCCTTGACTCGCTCATGAAGATTCGCCTCGACAACTGCCTGCAAATCGTCAATGTCGTAACAGAAGACATTGTTGATGGTTCCGACTTTGGGGTCGACATTCCTGGGCACCGAAATATCAATGAAAACCAACGGTGCATTTTTGCGGTCATGCATGATTTGGTGGACCATCGGATAGTCGATGAGCGTTTCTGATGCGCCGGTGGAGGTGAAAACGATGTCTGTTCGAAAAATCCACTCACGCAAGTCGGCAAAAGGAACGGCCAGCGCAGCGAATTGTTCTGCCATCTCCCGGGCTGTTTCCGGATTGCGGTTGGTTAAATACAGGCTGTGTGCGCCCATATCGGATAAATAGCGCAGCGCGGCTTCCCCCATTTTCCCGGCGCCCACAACCAATATGCTTTTCTTGCCAAGGTCGCCAAATATTTTCCGCACGAGTTCTATGGCGGCGGAACTGACTGAAACGGGGTATTCCCCTATGCTGGTTTCAGTGCGTACGCGTTTGGCCGTGCGAAATGCCGATTGAAGGAGGCTGTTCAGGTAAGTCCCGACGGTGCCGGATTCAACGGCGGCGCTGTAGCAGGATTTAACCTGGCCCAGTATTTGAGGCTCTCCGAGGACCATCGAATCCAGTGAGCTGGCGACACGAAATAGGTGGCGGATGGCCGGTTCATCAATATAGCTGTACAGCTTGGGCTTGATCTGGGGAAGCGGGATTTGGCTGTGATCGGAAAGGAATGTCTCGATCAACTCAACGCCGTCGGTCTGTTCGTCCGCCTTTACCAGGATCTCAACTCGATTGCATGTCGAAAGAATCATGGATTCGAGTATGCCCGGGCTGGCAGATAATCGATCGAGACCTGCGGACATCTGGTCTGAGTTGAAAGCGGCCATTTGACGGACATCAAGCTTCGCCGTGCGGTGATTTAATCCTGCGAGAAAAAAGTTGAACATCTACAACCCAAGTTAGATTGGAGCGGCGGCCTTATTGCGGATAGGGGGGAATCGCCGGGCCGTGCCTGTGCAAATTTGTTATATATACCTGTGAAGCCCCCAGTTGACTCCAAAAGTAAATAGAATTGATATAAACCCGATAATGCTGATGTAAGCGGCTCGTCGTCCGCTCCATTTCGCGGAAAGCCTGTAATTCAGCAGGACCAGGTAGATTGCCCATGTAATCAAAGTGGCCGTCTCTTTGGGATCCCAATTCCAAAACCGGCCCCATGCTTGCTGCGCCCAGATGGATCCGGACACAATAGTCAAGCTCATTGCGACAAACCCAACAAATAGAGAACGCTTCTGCAGTTCATCGCATACCTGGAGCGAAGGCAGACGGAAATAAAAAAAGCGGAACTTTTTTTCCTTCAAATCATTTTCCTGGACCAGGTACATAATGCCCGAGACGAATGTCAGGAAAAAGGCGGCATAGGCAAGGAAAGCCACGCTGCTGTGGAAATAAACCCAGCCGCTCCTCAAGCCCGAAGGGATCGAGTGATTTTCCTCCCAAATGAACTGGGAGCCTATGGTCAGAAGGGATACCAGGGGGAGAATAAAGGCGCCAAGCACGTTGATGCGATATTGCCAGTTGGCGACCATAAATGTTAACGAAATGCACCAGGCAAAAAAACAGAGGGATTCCGGAAGATTGGTTATGGGAAAGTGCCGCCGTCCAAAGCCAAGCTGCAAGAGAAAAATCGTGTGAAACAAAAAGCCGGAAGCCACGAAACCCAGCGCAAGTTTGACAAAGATCTGCCGCTTCTGGCAAAACCCGAAAAGGGAGTGCAGCAATCCCAAAGCATAGAGAACTACCGTTGCAATCAAAGTCCAGTCCATGGTCGCCCTAAGAAGTGAAGATAGTACCATTTACATCGCCTGCATTGCAAATCCGGACGCATGCCGGGTGCAATCGGAAATAGGTGTGCATCCGGATTTTGGGGCTATGATATAGTTTACGAGTTTAGGCATTAAAATCTGTTTCCGGCATTTCCGGTTGGGTAAAAAGGGTGGAATTTTTACAGAAGATCGATATTGGTGTTATCGCCATTCAATTTGCAGTTCTGCTTTTTTCGCTGAGTATTCATGAGGCTTCTCATGCCTGGATGGCGGATCGCTGCGGAGATTATACCGCTCGCTATCTCGGACGTGTCACAATCAATCCAATACCGCACATTGATCCTATCGGGACTGTTCTTTTTCCATTGCTGCAGTTTTTTACACATCTCCCTTTGATTGGCTGGGCTAAGCCGGTCCCTCTGAATTCACTGCATTTGCGGAATCCGCGAAGGGACCAGATTTTTGTTTCGCTGGCGGGCCCCGCGGCCAATCTTCTGGCCGGTCTAATTGCCTTCATCCTCCTGTTGGCTCTCAAGATCGCCTCGCCCAAGGCGAGTTTACTTATCATCAATATGGCATTAACCAGCCGCATCCCTGTACACAATTCAGTCCTGGCTGCTTTAGTCGGAATTCTGTTCTTCGGGATGATCATCAATTTAGCGCTGGCTCTTTTCAACTGCATTCCTATTCCCCCTCTGGACGGTCATTGGATCTTATATGGGATTCTTCCGCAGAGCGCAGCGGCAGGCCTTGAGCGCATGGGATCTTATGGATTCATCCTGCTTTACGTGTTGATGTTCATGGGAATACTGAGGTCTGTTTTCATCCCCATAAACTGGATTATTAATAGATTCTTCTTGTCTCTTTAGGGCTCTCGAATTTATGGATGGCGAAGATCTGCTAAATACCGAATCCCAGGAGACTGCAGAGGGCGAAGGCATTACGATACGCCTGGAAGCATTTCAAGGCCCTCTGGATTTGCTCCTTCACCTTATCAAGAAGGAGGAAATCGATATATGGGATATACCTATCGCCCACATCACGGAACAGTATCTCGAATACATAAAGGTCATGAAGGACCTCAACATCAACCTGGCCGGCGAGTGGTTGATGATGGCGGCCACTTTGATTTACATAAAGTCCCGCATGCTGGTCCCTCAGGAGCAGAAGAGCGACGATCAGACTGAGGAAAACGAAGATCCCCGGCAGGAACTCGTGTATCAGCTGCTGGAGCACCAAAAATTCAAAAACGCCGCGGAGATGCTATACACCCGCGAAGAAATCGAAAATGCGGTCTGGAACAAACCTCCCGCCGAGGTCCTTGAGGATGGAAGCGAAGTAGTTGCGGTCACTCTATTCGGTCTGCTGCAAGCCTTTCACGAGGTGGTTCTTCGTTTCGAGTCTCAACGCACAATGGAATTGGATCAGGAGGTGGTTACAGTCGAGCAGAAGATTAGTGATATACGGAAGAGGTTTCTGGTGCATGACACGCTGCTGTTTTCATCATTTTTCGCGGAAGCTCTTTCAAAAAAACACCTGATTGTGCTTTTTCTCGCCCTGCTGGAGCTGGTCCGATTGCGGGAAATCTGGCTTTATCAAAAGAAAGCGTTTGAAGAAATTCAAATCTCCAAAGTGAAGGAGAAGGCCTGAGCATGGAAAAACTCGAGATGCAGGCCATCATAGAAGCAATCATCTATGTGGCGGAAGATATTGTAAAGCTGGAGCAACTCAGGGAGGTATTTCCCGAAGCAAGCAAGGAAGAAATTGAGCAGGCTTTGAAGGAACTGGTCGAAGCTTTCAACGCGCGCCCGGGGGGAATGCTGATAAGGGAGGTAGCTGACGGCTATCGCATGACGACCCGCCCCGAACACCATGAGCAGATTCGTTCTTACCTTAAAACCAGGCCAAACGCAAAGCTCTCGATGGCTGCCCTCGAGACTCTGGCGGTAATCGCATACAAGCAGCCGGTCACGCTGGCAGAAATCCTCGCCATCCGGGGGAAAAAATCCAGCACGGCCATTCAAACGCTGCTCGAAAAGAAGATGGTTGCCATTGTCGGCCGGAAGCCTGTGGTGGGCCGGCCGATTTTATATGGGACTTCCAAGGAATTTCTGATTCATTTCGGCCTGAATAATCTTAATGAACTGCCCACTCTCGAGGAGTTTGCTCAAATGGCCGGCGAGCAACTGTGATATATGCATCGAGAAGAGCGACTGCAAAAAATCATTGCTGAGGCTGGTTTGGCGTCACGCCGAAAAGCCGAGATACTGATTCAAGAAGGCCGAGTCACCGTCAATGGAAAGGTTGTGACTCAATTGGGCGTCAAAGCCGATTTGGGCTGCGATCATATCAAGGTCGACGGCAAACTAATCCATGGGGCTTCACAAAAATTCTATATCCTTTTGAATAAACCGCGCCAGGTCATCTCTTCAGTGGAAGATCCGCAGGGAAGAACCAGTGTGACGGATTTGATAGATGTGCGGGCGAGGATTTATCCGGTGGGCCGCCTCGACTACAATACGGAAGGATTAATACTCCTGACCAATGACGGCGATTTTGCAAAAATCGCAGGATCTGCCGGGAAGCATTTACCGAAAGTTTATAGAGTCAAAGTTCGGTC
>JAHFUH010000388.1 GCA_023265215.1 Acidobacteriota bacterium | reverse complement strand
TCTCCCTTTTAAATGGGAAGATTTTGCGGAGTTGGTTTCTATTCCCTGCAAATTCCCCAAATCTCTGAAAGATGCGACTGAACTCTATCGGTCGGAAATTTCGCCAAATTACACCCCGCCTCGCCTTTGGCCTTTATTGGCTTCGGCACCACTCGCCGTGCGTCCGGACGCCCTGATCAGAATTTTGCGCTACGACCTCCAGATGCACGATGCAAAAGACCTCGATAAAGAGCTGAATCAGAGGCTCAGTGATTTGAGCCGGTTTCAGGCAGGCAGGGGAAGGTTCCACGACTATTTCGGGCAGGCGCCCATCTCCAAGCTTCGAGCTCTGCGATTGAAGCTAACAAAACGACAAGAGGAACTCAGCAGGCTCACTGGGGTTCTATCGGGGCGCGAGCACCAGATCGGCCATCTCCAGACTGATATCAACAAACTCACCGAAAATGTTGCCGGACTTTCCCAAACCGTCGAGGATCGCGATCATGAGATCAAGCAGCTTTCAGCGCGGCAAGCCGAAACCAGCAGGCTCGCAGAACAGACCAAGATCGAACGGGAAACTCTGAGGCAGGAACTCGCGATAAAAGGTCTGGACCTTAGCAGGTTGGGAATTCAGCTAAAGCATGCGATGAATGAGGCACAAAGCCTTCAGGGTTCCAGCATCTGGCGCTATTTCAAAGCTTTCAGGACAATAAAACACGCGCTCGCCTTTTTCTTAAACGTTTTCAGGTGGGCTTCAAAAACTTTGTTCAGACAAAACCTGACTCATCCTTTCAGGATTTCCAAAGAGGCGTGGCGACTGGCAAAATCGGCATTGCTGATTTCAAGATCGGGCATGTTCGACAGCAATTGGTATCTGGAGCAGAACAAAGACGTGGCACTCTCCGGCATAGATCCCATAATCCATTACGCAACCAATGGGGCCTACGAAGGGAGAGACCCCAACGATCTATTTGACAGCGATTGGTACCTGCAACAATATCCGGACGTTGCGCAAGCCCACGCCAATCCTTTAGTCCACTATATTCGGAATGGCGCATATGAGGGCCGGGCCCCGAACGCTCTGTTCGACAGCGATTGGTACTTGCGGAAATATACAGATGTGGCCCACGCCGGCATTAATCCTTTGGCTCATTATATGAGAGACGGCGCATATGAGGGCCGGGACCCCAATGCTCTCTTTGACAGCGATTGGTATCTGCAGCGTTACCCGGATGTCGCTCAATCCGGCACCAATCCTTTAGCACACTATTTATCTTTTGGCGCCCGCGAAGGGCGAAATCCTAATCCTCTCTTTGACAGCGCCTGGTACCTTCAGCGATACGCCGATGTCGCTCAATCCGGCGCGAATCCTTTGGCACACTATATCTACTTTGGCGCGCGTGAAGGGCGGGATCCCAACCCATATTTCGATAGCGACTGGTACCTGCAGCAGAATCCGGATATCGCGGAATCCCGGACCAATCCGCTTGCGCACTATATTCACAATGGCGCAGCAGAGCGTCGAAATCCGAGTCCGGCTTTCGACAGCAACTGGTATCTTGCTCAAAACAGCGACGCGGCGGTGCTTGGAATAAATCCCTTAAAGCACTTCCTCGGCGGGGGAATGGTGGAAGGCCGGCTGCCGAAGGAGCCTGCGCCTGAAGACAGTATTCATAGGGTCGAGTTGACGGTAGATGCGAGCAGCCCGAAAATCCTGGTGATCGACAGCATTTATCCCAGGCCGGATCGGGATTCCGGATCTATCGATACTCTCAATTACATCCGGTTGTTCCAGGAATTCGGATATCAGGTTATTTTTGCCGCCGACGCGGAATTCAATCTTAATCACGATATTCACCAGCCGCTCGAGGACAACGGAGTGCTCTGCTTGCGCACCGCCAATTACGCCTCGATAAACCGCTTTATCGAACAAGAGGGCAAAGGGCTGGCCGCGTCATTCCTGTCCCGCGTGCATTGCGGAGGGCGTTTTTACGAAAAGATCCGGTCGATAAATCCCGAAAACAGAATCATTTTCAATACAGTGGATCTCCACGGCATCCGGGAAGAAAGAGAAGCGCGCCTGAAAAAAGATTTCCGCGCCATGAACATTGCATTGCGGACCAACGAAAGGGAGCGCTATCTTGCGCGCCAATGCGATGCCACAATCGTTGTTTCAAAAATAGAACAACAGTGGCTGGAAACGGAAGCTCCGGGCACCAGGGTATTGCATGTTCCACTTATGCGGGATTGCCCGGGCAGACAACGCGGATTTGAGGAGCGGGAAGGAATTTGCTTTGTGGGAAGTTTTCTGCACACCCCCAACGTAGACGCCGTCCTATACTTCCTGGACAGCATCTGGCCATCCGTCCATGAGAAAATGCCTTCGTGCGTTTTTTATATAGTGGGGTCCAACCTGCCTGATGAAATTGCTTCGAGGAGAGATCCCAACGTTGAAATACTCGGACACGTGCCCGATCTCAGAGAATTGTTTGAAAAAATGCGCTTATCCGTGGCACCGCTCCGTTTCGGTGCAGGCGCAAAGGGGAAGGTAGTGTCCAGTCTTGCCAATGGCTTGCCGTGCGTGGCAACTGAATTGGCGACGGAAGGCATGAATCTGCAAGACGGCCTGCACATTGCAATAGAGAATAGCCCGGCCGGTTTCGCCAGTCGTGTTGTGCGGCTCTACAGTGACAAGGAAGCCTGGACCAGGATGTCTGATGGCGGTTGCGAGTTTTGCTCCGGTGAGTTCTCTCTGAATGTCGGACGCAAACGACTCACTGCGCTTTTTGAGAAGCTAAAGCTGCCAGTAGCTAATTCGGGTATTGAGGCTTAGCGTGTAACTCCAAGACTCAAATTCTCAAAGACTCAAAAAAATAATGAATAACTTGTTTGGCGAAAAATATATCTTCTTCACGATCTGTTCCTGGAATTATCTTGCATACGCCATAACGCTCCGGGAATCGCTTATCAAAACAAATGGCAATGTAAGTTTCTATGCGGCGATTTGCGATACAAAAGGCGGCTTTGACCATCTTTCGCTCCCCTTCCCGGTTATTCCGCTCGAGGAACTTGGAATTCCTTCTCTGGAAGAGATGACCCGCAGGTACAACATCACAGAACTGAATACTGCAATTAAGCCTTTCGTCTTCCGGTATCTTTTTGAGAAAAATCCGGATTCGGTCGTTATTTACATGGATCCCGACATCCTGGTTGAGAGCAGGCTGGAGGAAATCCACTCGCTTTTCACTGAAGGCGCAGACTGCGTCCTGACACCGCATATCCTGGAACCCAATGAATTTGCCAGTTTTGACGATCGTCACATGCTTCTTTACGGGATATGCAATCTCGGCTTCTGCGCGCTCAGAGCAACGCCCGCGGTTCAGCGCGTTGCAGCCTGGTGGGGCCGGAGGTTGGAACAGCACTGTGTTATCGATCTGCCGAACGGTTTGTTTGTGGACCAAAAATGGGCAGACCTTCTGCCTGCTTTTATCGAAAAGACCCGGCTGTTGCATCACTGCGGCTACAACGTCGCATATTGGAATCTCTCGCAAAGGCGCGTATGGCAAACGGAGGATGGCTGGACCGTAAACAACCGGCCATTGAGATTCTTTCACTTCAGCGGCAACAAAATCGCGGAAACGGCTGTGTTCTCCCGCCACAGTCGTGATTTCGCGATCCACATGGGGGACGCAGAAGCGCTATTTGAAAACTATGTAAAGCAGGTGGAAGCGAACGGCCATCATCACTATCGCACCATTCCCTACGGGTACAGCTGGAATGGCGAAAGCGGGACGAATCTTCACACTCCCCAAACAGAGCAGGCGCCCCAAAAATCTTTCAGCGGTTTGGCCCCTTCGCGCGGCAATGGCAGCGTCGTTCCCCATGTGCCGATTATGCGTGCCCATTCATTCGAGGAGTATTCGAATTGGAAGGCACTCATGCAGGAAGTGATCAGAAGCCGCGACCAATGTGAAACAGACTCGATGGCGGAAGGTGAATCTGAATATTCCTTATCCGGCTATTGCGTGGTTTGCGGCAGGCCGTCCAAATTCAATGTGAGCTATCAATATTCAGGGCGAAAGATGCACAATGGGCGTCGCATACCAAACTGGCGCGAACATTTAAGTTGTATTCACTGCAATTTTACGAATCGCATCCGGGCGTTTCTTCACATTTTCGTGCAGGAAGGCAAGCCCGCAAAAGACGATTCCATTTACATAAGCGAGCAGGCCACCCGCACGTTTTCGTGGCTCTCACAGCGATTTCCCAACCTTGTCGGCAGCGAATATTTCGGCGAAAATTCGGCACCGGGCTCGCTTGTGAATCAGATCCGCCACGAAAATGGCGCCACCATCAACGGCATACGGCATGAGGACCTGCAAAAGCTATCCTTCCAGGACATGAGTTTCAAATACGCTCTCTCCCTTGATGTGCTCGAACATGTACCGGATTATAAAAAGGCCATTAAGGAAATCCACCGGTGCCTTTTGCCGGGAGGATTATTCCTTTTTTCAGCTCCTTTCTGCATAGATCAGTACAACAACGAGGTAATGGCGACAATTGCAGAAAATGGCAGCATAGAGCATCTGAGGACTCCCGAGTATCACGGAAATCCCGTCGATCCCGAAAAGGGATCTCTTTGTTTCAGGTATTATGCGTGGGAGTTGATAGATGATCTGCGGAGAACGGGGTTTGAGACGGCCGAGTGCTGGCTGTATTGGTCCAACCAGCATCTCTATTGGGGAGAGCCCCAGATTCTGATAGCCGCCCGGAAGTAACCCTCAGCCCTGGGAGCGCCGGCGTCCCGCCTAATGCCGCATAGTTTTAGGATCGGGTTAAAATTATCAGTAGCCTGAATAGGGCAATGCTGGACCTGGGAACGCCGGCGTCCTCGCCGGCACATAGTCCCAGTTACCAGATTTGCTCGCCCAAAACCATACAAGTCGCCGCAACTCTTTTATTAATTCGGAAACACCTGGCTTGCGTACCTATGTGCCGGCGAGACGCCGGCGCTCCCAGGGCATTCACGAAAAAAAGATAGGATTGGGAAAAGGAGATAGCGGCGGACACCGATACAAATCGACAAAAACTTGCCGCGTTATACCGGATGGTTAACTACGATCGGATTGTCAAAAATAACGCATATACGACGGCAAACCTTCAGATCCTGCTGACGGAGGAGGATTTGTGCTGCTGGGAGCAACATTAATTTGCTCCGCCGGCTGCGGCCGCGCGATAGGCGCTCTGGATACATTCTGATTTGCCGAATTGTTTAATCCTGCCGCAGGACTTGGGTCAGCAGTGCTATTTTTTGGAAACGATTCCTGCTGACCCTTGGCCTGTGTAGATTTTGACTGGGAGACGTTGGAAATATCCATCCCCCGCCGAGTTGACGGCAGATTTTCATTCGCGGACTTCAATAACTGTTGAACCTGATAATCAGGCGCCCCTACCGACCAGGTAGCGGGAGCAATAGGCGCGAATATTTGGGAGATTACAAAGATCGTACCTGCAACGGCTGTTGCGGCGATCGCCCAATTGATTCCAGCTATTAAGCCATTCCTTCCCA
>JAHFUH010000387.1 GCA_023265215.1 Acidobacteriota bacterium | reverse complement strand
AAGAGAAGATTTCTGTTCGCCACTCCGGACAGAAACAGCCGGGAGCATCCAGACAAATAGCATTAAACCTGCACAGCTCCGGAAATAAGAACTTTCCCATTCTGTTTTTTTTGGCATAGGCACTTCTTTAGCGACCGTCGGGGACCGGCCGGCGCATGAAAGTTTTCACCTCATGAGTCATAAACGCCCGTTTCCATGACGAGAAGCTGCCTCCTGCCCGCCATGCGTGCATGGCGGCAATTCCAGCATCTTCTCCTCCTTGTGCCAGCATGTACTCCACCCAGGCCCAGCGTGCTGAACTTGGTTTCACTTCAACCTTCTCTTTCAATCCTGATCTGATTCTCGACAGCTTCCGATCGAGCGAAGGAATCGGCTCAAAAGGCGCCCCGTCCAATGGAGTGTTTCGCTTTGCTACAAATGGTGAAATACCCAAAGAGAGCGGGGTTATTTTCGCGAGCTCAAGAGAAAACCGTATCAATTCATCGATATCATCGACCGTTTCTCCGGGCAAACCAACCATCTCATACAATTTTAATCGCTGCAACCGGGCATTTCTCGCCAGTTCGGCGGCTCGAATAAGGTGGGCCTCCGTCGTCTTTCGATCAACAACACGGCGCATCCGTTCGGAAGCGCCGTCGGAAGCTGTAGTGAGAGTCCGGTATCCTCCTTGTGCAAGGAGATTCACAAGTTCCTCGTTGAGTCGATCCGCTCGAAGGCTCGATATTCCGATTTCACGGCCGCTCGCCACGATTTTCGCAACTATTTCTCTGATTTTGGGATGATCCGTAACCGAGGCCCCGACCAGCCCGACCCGGCGGGCGTTGTCCGGAATCAGGGAAAGCACCTTCTCGGGAGACACCAGTCTCATCCCGCCGTTGGTTGTGCACCGCATAACACAATAAGTGCATCCCCGCGAGCAGCCCCGTTCAGGTTCTATGAGAAACATCGAAGCCAGAACAGTGTGCTGTGTGAGTATTTGAGAATGGGCCGGAAGGCGGGTGTCCTCAACTTTTGCGATGGCAGGATAATCTGGCGTCATTCCCGGAACATAGCATCCACGGCGGGCGGAGAAATGAGCCAGCATTTCATTTCTGTTCATACCGGCCGCGGCATCCAGAAATTCGTGAATCAGTTCCTCACCTTCCCCCAAGAATATTATGTCGGCGAATGGAGCGAGCGGAGCAGGATTGGAATTGGTCAATGGACCGCCGACCAGGACCAGCGGATTTTTATCGGTGCGGTCCTCTCTTAACAAAGGAATGCCGCTCAAATCCAAAATTTCTAGAAGGCCCGGCAACTCTAATTCGTACGCTATTGAGAATGCCACTATGGGAAAATCGTAAATCGGCGTTTCGCTTTCATAGGTAAATACCGGCGTTCGATTTTTCCTATACTCGCCCGGTTCCTCAGGAAGAAAAGCCCGCTCGGCGCCCGCCCCGGGGTGAAGATGGATTTCCCGATAAATTGTCTGAAAACCAAGCGAGCTCATTCCAACAGAGTAGGAAGAAGGATAGCAAAGAGCAACTCTGAGGGACGCAGGCGTATGCAACGTTCCTTGCTCCTCAGTCACTCTTTGACGTACTTTAGTTATAAGATTCCAGGAAAGCATAGGAAAAAACTTGAAGCCGGAAGCCAGGAGCCGGAAGCCTGAATTTCTTAATTGTTCCGACATCTGTTGGAGCGCTACATCTTGCCCGGGCCCTGGGAACGCCGGCGTCCCGCCGGCATATATTCATGAGTACCAGATTTGTTCGCCAAAAACCACACATGTCGTCGCAGCTCTTTGATTAATTCGGGAATCCCGGTTTGCTCATCTGTTTGCCGGCGAGGACGCCGGCGCTCCCAGGGCGCTCTGGTTCTCGTTATTCTTCCGGATTCCGGCTTCTGGCTTCTTTTTCATCAAACCCCGCGCTGCATGTCCGGCCAGATGATTTTTTGCAATTGAATCTGGATGCGAGCAGGAAACCCGCAGTTTAAAACCCAATTTGCCAGGTCTGGATAAGCAAGTTTATTAAAAACCGGAGAAAAAAGAACCGCTCTCACGCGGGAAGCAAGCTCGTATCTGCGGACGATATCACAGGCCCATTCGAAATCGCGCCGATCCCCAATCACAAATTTCAGTTCGTCATCGGGCGTCAGGCAACGAACGTTTTCAAAATCATTATGAGCCTCCATGCCGCTGGAAGGACATTTGAAATCCATGATTTTGTGCACTCGCGGATCGACATCCGACAACGGCATCTGCCCACCCGTTTCGAGCAGGACGGTATAATTTCTTTCGAGCAGATTTCGAAACAGTTCATGAACCGATTTCTGCAGCATTGGTTCCCCGCCGGTGACCAGAGCCGTGCGGGCGGGAAAAACCTCAATTGCCTGAATAATTTCGGGGATGGACATCTCCTTGCCTTCGTTGAAGGCATATTCCGTGTCACAATAGCTGCACCGCAGATTGCATCCCGTCAGTCTGATAAAGACACACGGCAGGCCTGCAAATGTAGACTCGCCCTGTATGCTGTAAAATATTTCGTTAATTCTCATAGTCTGTTAAAAGCTCTCAGCAATCAGCTTTCAGCCTTCAGCAAAACCTATTTTGACTGTGTTTTTTTGCTGACGGCTGATGGCTGAGAGCTGACGGCTGAAAAAAGCACGCGGCGCAAGGCCTGGCCTGTTGCCGATTCGTCCTGCCGTGCCACCTGCTCAGGTGTGCCTGTGGCCACTATCCTTCCCCCGCGATCTCCACCTTCCGGACCAAGGTCAATGATTCGATCTGCCATTTTGATTACATCCAAGTTATGCTCGATCACTACCACCGTATTTCCGAGATCTACCAGACTGTTCAGAATGTCGAGCAGCTTCTTGACATCGTCAAAATGCAGTCCGGTGGTCGGCTCGTCCAGAATGTAGAGAGTGCGGCCGGTCGCGCGCCGGCTCAGCTCTTTCGCTAGTTTTACTCTCTGCGCTTCTCCGCCGGAAAGAGTGGTCGACGACTGACCGAGCTGAACGTAACCAAGCCCGACATCATTCAAAGTTTGAAGTTTCTGGGCAATTGGAGGAATATTTTCCAGCAGGGCATAAGCATCGCTGATATTCATTTCAAGGAGATCCGCTATCGAATAACCCTTGTATTTTACCGAGAGCGTTTCTCTGTTATAGCGTTTCCCCTGGCAGGTTTCGCACAGAACATGCACATCCGGCAAAAAACTCATTTCAATGCGGCGCAATCCATCCCCCTGGCAATCCTCGCATCTACCTCCTTTTACATTGAAGCTGAACCTTCCAGCCTTGTAGCCACGAATGCGGGATTCCGGAAGCAAGGCGAAAAGCTCCCTTATGGGTGTGAACAGCCCGGAGTAGGTGGCGGGATTGGAGCGCGGCGTCCTTCCTATGGGCGATTGATCGATTTCAATAACCTTGTCCAGATGCTCCATCCCCAGAATTTCGCCGTGCAGTCCCGCGCTAGTTATCGCCCGGTGCAATTTGCGGGAAAGCGCTTTGAAAAGTATGTCATTGACGAGGGATGATTTTCCCGCGCCGGAAACTCCCGTAACGCATATAAACAGCCCAAGCGGAAACTCCACGACAAGATTCTTCAAGTTATTGTGCTGTGCCCCCTTGATAACAAGTGTTTTTCCGTTGCTGGCCCGCCGGATTTTGGGACACTCGATGCTAAGCACGCCCTTTAAATATTTTCCGGTTATCGAATCCGGGGCTTGCATCACATCTTCGATGCTACCCTCTGCAACAATTTCTCCGCCGAAACGTCCGCCTCCCGGACCCAAGTCGACAATGTGATCGGCGCTACGCATCGTTTCTTCATCGTGTTCAACAACAAGGACCGTATTGCCCATATCCCTCAGATCCGCCAGCGTGTTGAGCAACCGGCGATTGTCCCTTGGATGAAGGCCTATCGATGGCTCGTCAAGAACATAGAGCACACCTCGAAGCTTGGATCCGATCTGTGTCGCAAGCCTTATCCTCTGCCCTTCTCCGCCAGATAAAGTTGAGGCAGGCCGGTCGAGCGTGAGATATCCAACTCCTACATTCAAGAGGAACTCCATTCTGTCGCAGATTTCCCTCAGAATCTGGCCGGCTATTATTGTTTCCCTGGGCGCCAGGTTGATTTCTCCAAAGGCTTTTTGAGCATCCTCAAGAGAGAGGCGCGCATAGTCGGATATGGCAAGATTATTGACCTTTACAGACCGGCTTTCGAGCCGCAGCCGCGACCCATTGCAAGCAGGGCAGTTTTGTGTGGAAAAGAGCTTTTCGATTTCCTCGCGGATCCGCGGATTCTCTTCATCGGCGCGCATCGCTTCGAGCCTCGCGGCCACCTGGAGGAAAAAAGCCTCCAGTGCTTTGACCGGAAGGCTTTCAAAAGGAGTCGCCTTATCAATTTTGAATTTCCGGGCGATGCCAATCAGAGAATCATGGAGGAAGCCGGCTACATGCGGCAACTCTATGGGAAACCTGAGCGAACCTATAGGTTCGCCAGAGTCAACGGTAAGGCATTCCGGATTAAAAACCCACTGCGTCCCCATCCCGCTGCACTTGGGGCAGGCTCCATATTTAGAATTGAATGAAAACGAGCGGGGTTCGAGCGTAGGGATGCTGACCCCGCAATCAATACAAGCCTGGCGCTCCGAGAAAAGCCTTTCTTCGATATCCAGCGCTGCGACTGTGACAAGCCCTTCGGCCAGTTCCAGAGCCGCTTTCACGGACATTTCCAAACGCCTTCGAATTCCCGGCTTGATCAGGATCCGGTCGATAATCACTTCAATTGTGTGATTGCGCGTCTTTGCCAGCCGGATCTCGTCTTCAAGTTCGCAGATCTTGCCGTCAATTCGTGCCCGCAAGTAACCCTTTTTTAAATATTTTTCGAAGAGCTTCTTGAATTCACCTTTCCGGTCGCGAATAACCGGCGCCAAGATGATGACCCGAGCCCCCTCGGGATAATTCACAATCAGATCTACAATTTGGTCAATACTCTGGTGAGAGATCGGCTTGCCGCAGATATGGCAGTGGGGCTTGCCAACCGAAGCGAACAGCAAGCGCATATAATCGTAAATCTCCGTCACTGTTCCAACTGTTGATCGGGGACTCAGACTGGTGGTTTTTTGCTCAATGCTGATGGCAGGCGAAAGCCCTTCGGCGCTGTCGACTTCAGGCTTTTCCATTCTTTCGAGGAACTGGCGAGCATATACCGAGAGCGATTCAATGTAGCGGCGCTGACCCTCCGCATAAATCGTATCGAAGGCCAGGGTAGACTTGCCGGAACCTGAGAGGCCGGTGATTACCGTCAGTTTCTGCCGCGGGATGTCCAGGCTGATGTTTTTCAGGTTGTGTTGGCGCGCGCCGCGTATAGCTATCTTATCTAGCATGAATGGACCAAATCCTTCATTTTACGGCCACTTCACCCAACCGTCAATTTTACATTCCTGGAGGAGTGCAATCGGAAGTGGGACTCAAAAGGCAAAAAGTACAGCGCCTGGGAGCGCCGGCGTCCTCGCCGGCACATATTCACGACTACCAGATATGTTTGCCAAAAAACCTACAAGTCGCTGCAGCTCTTTGATTAATTCGGAAATTCCCGATGTGCGC
>JAHFUH010000386.1 GCA_023265215.1 Acidobacteriota bacterium | reverse complement strand
GTTTCCTCGATAGAGGCTTGTGCTCCATCCATGATACTGACGATGGCCATTACGAACATTACACCGACAATATTGCCAAGCAGCGTAAGAATAGTCTTTAGCTTATGAGCCCAGAGAGCTTCGAGTGCGATCAACATCCCGTGGAACAGGTGCATGCGCAGACTCCTATCCGCAAAGGATACGAATAGAAAACAAAAAAGGTTCCCGGTTAAGGGTAGACGCGGCGTCCCGCCGCGCGGCTAAGCTACTATAAACAGCGAATCGAACGCAGGCGAGAGGCCGCGTCTACCTCAAAACCGTGAACGCTAAAGGAGTCGGCCGTCCTTCATTTTCAGGGTACGGGTTGCAAAATCAGCGTCCATTGCAAGTCTGATTTATTCTTCGGAGAGGAAAGATACCCGCTTCTCAACAAGAGCCAAGGGAATGACTACAGCCAGCGCGCAAATAAATCCGCCCAGCAGCAGTCCCGCCAATCGGCCTGCAATTGCAGGAAAATGGAGCAGCTGGGCCAGCATACTCGGTCCTATGAAAGCGCCAAAACAAATTGGCAGGAAAAGAAAGCTCGCAAGCATGCCAATGCATCCGACCGTCTGGTAGACCTGCGCGGGATTTTCCCAATTGAATTTTGCTCCTCGTGTTCCGAGAGCCAGGTAAATCCCGGTCAAGCCGCCCATCATTATCCAAATGCTGAGTATGCCTATAATGATGGATCCGAAACTTCCACCTTTCAAAATTTCCAGGACCAGCAGATAAACAGAGCAAATGAGCGCGGAGGGGAGATAGCCGACGAGGAACTTTGCGATGAGTAGTTGGCGGGTATCAATTGGTGAGGCTTTCAGCATCCAGAAGCTCCTGCCTTCTCTTGAGAAAGCCAGTCCCGCCATGTTCGATACGAGCATCCACCCGAGGACTAATGCCACTCCGATGTCCGCATACAAAAATATTATATTGCCTGCCTGGATAAGCCCGGCAGGCGCTTTGCCGCGCCCCGGAGGCATTTGCCAGTGGGACCGTACCAGTCCGAGAGCGTAGATGATTCCCAGTATCATTGAAATCAAGAGACCGGAGAGACTGCGCAGATCACGGCGGTACAGGCTGAAATCTTTAGCCAGTATGGCGCGAACCGGAGGAGAGAGTGTTTGTAGCAACGGAAAGGTTTTGAATGATTTGATTTTGTTTTGCTTCCTCGTTTTTCGGCTGTTGTTCTGCAGGCTTGCCCAGCCGCTATAGTACAGGCGCTCGCTGGCAATGAGGGCTGTGCAGACAATGACGCCGGCCAGGAGAAAAGAAGCCGAAATCCAGCCCAGGGCGGAAATCCACGAACTCTTGCCCAGTTCGATCATTCCGCGGCCTGCCCAGGCCAGCGGCGACCATGGGCTGTTGAACCGTCCGAGTGCGTTAAGAACAACGCTCATTTGCCGGTAATTCGATTGGTCAAAACCAAAATTCATCAGCCTGGGCGCCATTTGTGAACCAATGAAGCATGACAATCCCACAATAAATCCAAGCACCTCCGCAATCCTGCGGGGTGGAAAAAATCGAGCGACGAACAGAACTAGCAGGCTGGCAAGCGACGCGGCCGATAGTGCAATCGCAGCCAGGAGAAAGACCGCAAACGGGAAATAGAGAATATGATATCCGCTCGAAATCCCCAGCCCGAACAAAACCGGCAAAGTGACGATGCACAAAATTATGAAGTTCGGAAGCACGGCCTGCACAAGTTTTGCGATAAACACCGCACGAATAGGAATCGGGGCGCTCATCAGGAAATCCATATCCTCGGAAAGGTAAAGCGCCTGGAGCAACACGCTGAAGCTGGTGACAAGGATTCCGCATCCGGCGATGCTCATGACGATGGATGGAATGCTTTCAAGGAATAATCCGGCATTCCGGCTATGCTCGGCGAGGTGGGGGGAATTCAGGAATCCAAGAACGGCCACGCTAATGAGAAGGCTAAACGAGAGAAGTGTCAAAATGCCGATACAGATCACCGCGTATAGGAATTTAGTCCTCCTTTTTGCACGGCGGAAAGTATTGATGAGGATCATGATTCGAAGGCGAAGCAGTTTCCGTACGCTTGCGGCAAGTCCGGAGGAAGCGCTCATTTCAAGACCTGTGCAATCTCAGCATATTCGACGCCTCCGGTAAGGCTCAGGAAAATATCTTCCAGGCTGCTTTCTCCCTGGTTTTTCCGGAGTTCTTCCATGGTTCCTGCCGCGATCAGGCTGCCGTGGTCAATGATGCCAATGCGATCGCACATGTTTTGGGCGATTTCAAGAATATGGGTGGAAAGCATGACTGCAGCCCCGCGATCGGCGAGCTGGCGCAAAATGTTTTTTATGAGGCGAGCGGATTTGGGATCCAGCCCGACGGTCGGCTCGTCCAGGATCAAAACCCTGGGATCGTGCACCAGCGCAGCTGCCAAAGAAACCTTCTGGCGCATACCGTGGCTGTAGGAATCGGTAGTGTCGTCGGCGGCATCGGCAAGGCTGAAAAGGTTCAGCAGCTCTTCGGAGCGACGCATCGTCTGGTCCCTATCGAGGCTATATAGATCGCCGACGAAATACAGCAACTCCCGGCCGGTCAGTTTCGCATACAGATTGGGCGTGTCCGGAACATAACCGCAGCAGGATTTCGCTTGTATTGGCTGATGGACAACATCATAGCCGCCGACTTTGACGCTGCCGGAGGTCGGGTGCAATAAGCCGGCGATCATCTTGATCGTAGTGGTCTTGCCTGCGCCGTTCGGGCCGAGGAATCCGAAAATTTCACCACCTCGGACCTGGAAGCTGACGGCTTCTACGGCCGGTTTGTCGCCATATCGTTTGGTGAGATGGGAAGTTTCGATAAGGGAATTCTGTTCGACCATGAAATGCTCCCGCTGTCTGGATAACTGGATTATATCAGTATTTCGTCGCGGCCGGTTCTGCGATCCTTTTCGCCTCTGCGTGAAGAAGCCAAGTGCCTTGGAGTTACTAATCCGTTCATTAGCAAGCACACATTAAAGGCTCAATATATTTAATTGTCTGTTTCGAAAATATTGCTCCAAAGTAGACGCGGCGTCTCGCCGCGTGCGTTATCTCTTCTCTATGCGGCGAGTCGCACGCGGCGAGACGCCGCGTCTACCTTTGTCCGCGCATATCGGCGGCCAAATCCGTCCGGTCGCAACAAAAAATAACGTGTTTTGGGAAAAGCGGATGTTTAAGATTAATGAATCGTATATATTGAGCTGGAAAACTTATGTTTTGGGAAGAAATCTGAATGATAGTGAGAATCGGCATAATTGTTTTAGGTTTTGTGGGCATTATTTCCCCGGATAATGCTGCTGCGGGATACAATCCTGTCTCGCGACCTCCACAGCTTCGTTCCGCCGCCTTCATGGTCCAAGATCTAGTCACAGGTGAATACCTGTTGTCGAAGCGGGCTGAGATCCCGATGCCTATAGCATCGATTACCAAGCTCATGACTGCAATGGTTGTGCTGGACGCTAGGCTGAACATGGAGGAATCGATAACTATTGAGGAACAAGACAAAGACACTTTGCGTCACAGCCGTTCCCATCTTCCTGTTGGAGCAAGCCTTAGCCGGCGCGAGGCGCTGTTTCTAGCTTTAATGGCATCGGAAAACCGTGCGGCTCACGCGCTCGGCCGAACCTTCCCTGGTGGAGTAGGAGCCCTGGTACGGGCCATGAATGAAAAAGCTCGATCTATAGCTCTGAAAGAGACACATTTTGTAGACCCCACGGGGCTTTCGGATGAGAATGTATCATCCGCACAGGAACTCGGCAGGCTTGTTGCCGCCGCCGCGCATTATTCGCAAATCTGCGAATTTACAACCCAACCCGAAACCACGCTGCTGTTGGGCCGCAAAAAGGTGCGTTTTCTAAATACCAATCCCCTCGTGCGGAATCGCCGCTGGCAAATCACCCTTTCCAAAACCGGATACATCGAAGAAGGCGGGAGATGCCTTGTCATGCAGACACACATGGCACAGCGGAAAATCCTCATTGTGCTTTTGAATTCCTCAGGAAAAAACACGCGCGTGGCTGACGCCGGTCGGATAAAGCAGTGGATGGAAAACGCCGAAAACAACCAGAAAAAAGCCAAAAAGGATGCTCGCAGCCATCGGGCATCAACCGCCGGCCGTCGGCCCGTGCGCAGTTGAACCATGAAAATCTAAACAAAATACTTAAAATTTAGCTCGAAATTCAGTATTCCTTGTTCGATATTTTGCGGTTTAAAAACACTATCGATCAAATTGTTGACCTTCTGAATACCGTCTGACTATACCCGCTTTTATTAATCGCATTATACAGAACGTTAGAGATGAATGCTCCTCTAGTTGATTATTTCGGGCCCGAAGGGTCGGCAGAAAATAGCACCGAGCGTCAGCTCGGGGTTGAATGGGATCAAAAAATGAGGCCTGAATGGCCGGCACAGCCTACAAATGAAGGTGCCGCGCCTTCGGCGCTCATGTAATATCGATCCCATTCCCGGCCTGATGGCCGGGCCTATTCATTGCCGGCCCTTCGGGCCTCAACCATGATGCGCAATTCTTTATGACGCTATATACAGGCATACAATTTTTTAGGGTAAGGATTTAAGCCTTCAACTGGCAAGTGACAAACTCCTAGCGACGGTCAATCCCGAAATCGTAGCTGTTTGTTGCATTGCCGAATGTCAGCAGGTACTCGCCGGGCTTTAAATCTTCCTTAGGAGTAATTGAGAAGGATTTATCGGGGAAAATCACGATGTCCACCTTGCGTATGGCCTTTTCCCTGAATCCGGCTTTATTGGCTGCATTGGAGTTTGAAAGGGAAGTGCGGAGATAGCGGCTGTTTTTTTTCTGCTCAAACTGAACGACCAATGCATCACTGGGCAGGCCTATGCCTCGCGCATAGAAAATAGGCTTTTGAGATGGGATCCGTATCAAAGCTAGAACGCCCTGGCACACAAAATCCATCTCCAAGCCCGTAAAGCCATCCGTTTGGATATACTGTCCCAGGCCTTTTGTGTTCACGCCCGCGACCGCAGAGGCTTTAAGGCTAATCCATTTTCCTTCTTGCTTGAAATAGACGCCGGAATCAGGCGGCATGTCCAGAGGCGCGGAGGGACTTGCAAGCTGGAGAAGCAGCAACAGTAGAACAGAAAAATACATGTCAAAATGCTAACACATTTACAGTTAACTGCGTGAATCAATCGGCAGGCTAAGGGCCTGGCAATCCGCTTTAAGGTAACCCCCGGGCTCTGCCCTCGCTGTTACCCACAGGAGACACTGTGCGTTTGGATTGGCCCCTCATTGCTCAGGATGCCGAATGAGGCCCGAAGGGCCGCCAGTGAATAGGCCCGGCCGTCAGGCCGGGATTAGGTTATTGGTGACGATGAGTGCCGAAGGCGAGGCACTTTATGATGCGATATCGTTTGAGTGCCGCGCTTTCAGCGCTCATTCAATCGAAATCGCTAACCCCGGCCTTGCGGCCGAGGCTATTCATTGACGGCCCTTCGGGCCTGAGCCGAACAAGCATTTAGTACCAGCTAAACCCACGGCCTATGGCCGTGCGACCGTGACAGGCTAAGCCGTTCCGGCGTGCCGTCGAT
>JAHFUH010000038.1 GCA_023265215.1 Acidobacteriota bacterium | reverse complement strand
TACGCTTTTTACTGTTTTCTCCCTTTCCAGGAAGGCGTGGACAAAATCCATATTGCGTTCACTTTCCCAAAATACAGAAGAATTGCGGCTATTGATGCGGCTGGCGGTCATGGCATTGCTCTGCAGAAATTCATCCTTAAATCCGAACAATGACTCCATAATTTCAGGAATCATCTCCTCTGCCCATTTCCGGTGGAAGCGGCACATTCCCATGTTGTCTAAAATCAATTCTCCTTTAAACCTGGCGGCGTTCTTTCTCCCCAGTTCCCTGGGAGGAAGAAATTCATCTCCATAATGCATATAGTATTTGCCCATGATTGCCATGGGCGAAAGCACGCCCGGCGTCCAGTACTGGTTGGGCACCATCCATCCTTTCCGGGCATAGCCCGTGTAGACGAAAGCCTTGAGCACCTGTTCCCCTTTATCCCGGGCAAGCTTGCGCGCGAATTTGCGCGCGCCTTCTTCAAGATTCACCAGGCCCCGTTTGTGAATAATGGAATCCAGCAGCTCAATCCCGATTTCCGCGTTGTGCATGGAAGTGGCAACAATATCAAAATCTTTGGCGGAAAAATGAGGCACGCGGCTTACGCCCAATTCGTCAGGCGTCAGAAGCTTACGGGAAAGGCATTCCATCAGCCAGGAGATGACTCCTCCCACGGATATTGCATCAAAACCATAGGTATCCGCATGGTGATTTATTTTCTCGGCGGCGCGTTGATCAAAAATACCGGCCTGAGGTCCCATAGCCTGGTAGGGCTCATAGTCTTTTTTGTATTCGCCGTTCATTTTTTTGCAGACGGCGGCACAGGGTTCTCCGCAGGTTTTTTGCTGCCTGGTTTTTATTGTCTCTTCGTTAAATTGTTTCAGATAGTGTTCGACAATGAAATTCTTATGCAGTTCCAGCCGCTCACTTTCGTCACTAAAGATGCTGGTGTAATTGAAGGACAGCAGGCTTCCCCCCAGGGTGGCGTAATTGACGCCGAGGGTGCCGCCGGTTTCGAATTTAGGTTCGAATCTGTATTTTGCAGTAGCCTCGATATCCTTGGCCGCCAGTTTCTGCTGATACCTGGCTTCAAACCAGCTGTCGGCAACCTTTCGGTCTCTGAAATCATCGTCGATCAATGTACCGCCATAAATGACAGCAGCGATACCGTGCTCCTGCAGGAGTTTGGTTCCGAAACCGCCCCGGCCGGCCCATGTGTCCACGCTGGAAAGCTTGCCTTGGGAAATAGGGACTGAACAAACCGCGCCGAAGTCGGTCGCAGCCGCCGCGGGTCCGGTTACCAGAATCCTGGGATCCGTGGAAGGATAGCGCTCTCCATAATGCGCCAGCGTGTAATCCATCAAACCGTAAACGCCTTCGCGTTCACCATTCCAGACGACGTTGAGATCAACCGGACAAATTTCCACTTCGATTTCTTCGCCATGCATGCGGTTCAAATAAAGCACGGATGGAGACGGGGCTTTCCCAACGAGGGAAAGCATATTGATACCCAGGTGTTCAAAGGCCAGCCCTGCGCCTCCCATTGATGAGATATAAAAACCTCCCCAACAGGGAGAAAAGCCGGTGAAAATGAGTCGGTTGGAACCGGGGAAAATTGAACCTGCCAACAGGCCGATCCCGATATTCAGGCAGTGATATTTGCCTGCCAGATGGAGTCCAAGATCTACCGGGCCAAAAAAAACACCCAGTTTGTACCGGTTGACCCGGTAATAGGATGTGCTTGCATCAACAAAAAGCACTTTCTGGCATATATCCATGGCGGCTCCGGGTGGGAAAAAGGATCGAAGTTTTTGAGGAGTTCGGGGTCGGTATCGGTATCGGGGTCGGTTTTTGCTGTGGATCGACTGCGACCCCGATACCGACCCCGACCCCGATGGTTCCTAATTTAGGGGGTTACTTTATAATTTGAATCTGATCGGACATCCCCTGTTCATAAGTGCTCCATCCGGAGTTCATCCCATAGGGGCATCGTTGCAGAACGGCTTCTATGCGCCGGATGTTCCCTTTTTCAACTTTAAACAGTTCTGCGATTTGCCACGTCCAAGGTTCGGCAGGCCCTTCAACCACGTCCCTGCCGTCCGGCGTCTTGAAATGCCGCGATTGGCCGGCCGAATGATCGAAGAAACCGAAACTGAACACAACTCCGTGCTCACGATCAACAGCAACGAAACGGCGATCGCGGATCCGGGTCACAAAGTGAATAAGGCCGGATTGAAACTGTTCTTTGCAGCCCCATGCGCTCGAATACACAGTTGACTTGAGCGGATCCGGACGTTCCTGGCCCGGTTGCAACGGAACGTTGGTCGATTGACCGCCATTCTCGATGCGGTCGCAATCATCGGAAAAAGGATAAACACCTTTGCCGTCATTCTGCTGCATTCCCGAGAAATACCTATTGGCGACCTTGATCATTTCTTCACTCGACGGACGTTCCGCTTCAGGAATCACTTCGGAGTAGACCTTGTGTGGCGCGCCCAGTTTTTCAATGCTTTCTGCAGCCGACAGCCTCGAAGATTTCCGGTCCGGTTCCAACAAATTACTTTCCGGCCGTATCACCAGCTGTTCCGCCTCGGAAATCAAACCGTTCTGTAGCTTCAGCCGGAGCGCAATGGCAACGGGGGACTGGGTTCCAGACTTTTGCCCTTCTTCACGAGCGGTGCCGATGAAAGCGATCTGCTGGGTTTCCATGTCGGGAACATAAAATTTGTACGTTCCTTTGCCCACCATGCTGGCCCAGAGGCCTTCGCCCAAAGGCAATCTCACGCCGTTTTCGGTAAATCTGCAATCCTTGGCAAAAAGCGCCGGATCTGCCTGATGAGAGAGCATCGCATCCATGTATTGATCGACGAACTTTTCCAGGCCTGCGCGATCGAAAACCTTCTGATTGACGGGCTTCTCGGATACAGGATTTTGGGAAACGGGACTCTGGCAGGACACAACAAAAATGAGAAAAGAGAGTGCAGCGACAAAACATAATTTCATCCGCATGATTACTTTCTCCTTTTTCTAAATATCATTCAAAGACTCGAAAGGTCCAAGACTCTAATAAACTCCGTATTCCATAACGGCTTCAGTCATGGCACGCAGACTGTCCGGATCACCCTTGTCAATGCTTGCACCTCCGGTCAAAATAAAGCCTCCACCTTCACCACAAACCTCGATGAGTTTGCGGCAATACTCTTTGACCTCCTTCGGAGTGCCGGTGCACAGCAGCGAAGCGGGAACGTTCCCGGCAATGCAGGCGTTGTCGCCCAGGATCTTCTTGGCCCGGAACATATCGGTGCGATCGAAGTGCCACACAACCTTGCCCGGCGGCAAGTCTTTGATGATCTCCAGGCGGTTGTCATATCTTCCCTCGGCAAACAGCAGGGGCGTCGCGCCGTCTTCAATCAATCCTAAAATTACCTCCCGGAATGTAGGCCAATAGAACTTTTCATATTGCGCATTGGACATGAAGGTGTCGTCGCCTTTATGAAGGGCGAAGAACACGATGGGAGTGCCGGACATGTTGATTCCATCGAGGCCGCATTCAATATTCATGGGAGTTACTTTTTTAATCGCTTTGAGCAGTTTTTCCGGCTGACGATACATATCCAATATGATGCCTTTGGTCCCGCGCAAAGTGTCCGCCAGTATGTCGAAAGGGGCATGCGACTGGCCTCCAAAAAATGAAGGATATCCTGCGGCTGTCGCCTCCCGATTAAATTGCATCAAGGGCCCCATCCATTTTGCAGTTTCAACGCCATAGTCAATAATGGCGCGGTACGCTGCCTGAACTTGCGGCATGACAGCCGGGCCCAGAAATCTGTTCGCCATCCCGAGGACGAAAGGAGTGGGCGAGAAATTTGCAAAAGGGGCAAGCGCTCCAAGGCTGCGGGGCAGGTAGCGGCGAAGGATGAAATCGGTTAGATCCTCGAGGAAGAAATCGTATTCATCCGCCTTCATGTATTCACCCTCGACGAACTGCATCATGGAGGTGTTGTCAGGCAATCCGTGGCCGGGCCACTTCACAGTCAGGGTGTTGACTATTTCGGAAGCTTTGCCGGAAGGGACCATCATGGGGCTGCTGAGCGTATCGGATTCGAATTCGTTCATAAATTTCCGATAAGCCTGGCAGAGCCGTTCGTTGTCATGCATGGCATCTTTCAAAGTCATGCCCGCGTAATATAGAGGGAATGATCCTGCCGGGAGAATAACAGGCACCCGGTCCGGCTTCTCAAGTTTAATAGCTTTGATAAACCTGCCGACCCTGTCCTGGTAACCTTTTTTCGCCTGAGCGTCTTTGAATTCGACGCCCTTTGGATTCAACCACTGATCGAATCTGTTCGCCCGCTTTTGCTCCGAAGTCAGTTTGTCGTTCATCATGAATGATTCCTTTTAGCCGTTGATTTAGGCAGAGATATATTTTGCGATATCACTCCAAGACGCGAAGATTTCAAAGTATCTAAAAATAATTATCCGGCGGTGTGCGTTTTTTGCTTCTCCGGTTCCCTGGACATGATCACACCGGACTGGCCGTCCCAGGTTGACGGAGGACGGCGCGCAATTACATTTGCCCACTTCCCCAGGGCTTTGCATTCATACAATTTCTTGATCTGCTCCTTATTCTTGGAGAGCATGTGGGTCATGATGAATTCATTGTCGAAACCCACCGCGCGAACAGACCATTTTACTCTGGGTGGAGTTTTGGACATTGCAACAGGGAAATTGAATTCGTACATGGGACCGAGCATGGGGTCATCGACGTAAGCGACGGCGCCTCTTCCCAGGGAATGCTTGCTTGTAATGACATCCTTGGCATGGAGCACGCGTGTTGCGGCAAATCCTCGCTCTTCGGCCAATGCTTCAATTTCTTCCGGAGTTTTTGTCATTGCCCATTTTCGGATGATGGCCAGAATTTCGACGGCGTTTTCTTCTTGCAGCCTGACCTCGTGATCTTTGAATCGAGGGTCTTCCGTCAATTCGGGCCGGCCCATCACCTCACATAATCCCTTGAACTCGCCCGGTGTCGGTGCTGCAATCGCCACGAAGCGATCGTCGACGCAACGGAACGTATCCGCCGGACAAATACACACATCGCGGTTTCCTTCCGGCCCCGCGTTTTTTTCCGTGATTTCCTGGTATGGCCAGACCCACGACATTGTCCGGATCAAAACTTCGGTCTGGGATAGCTCGATATATTGCCCCTTGCCTGTGCGCTGCCTGTGATGAAGTGCCGCCAAGACAGCTACTTCGCCCATCAACGCTCCGTAATTGTCGGCTACATAAAGACGGTTACGAAGAGGGCGCTGTCCCGGGAAAGAGGACATGGAGGCAAATCCCGCCAACCCCTGAGAAGCACCGTCATTGGAGGGCCTGTTCTCGTCCGCATACTGACCCCATTGGCCAAAACCATTTTTGGAAATATAGATAATGCCGGGATTGATTTCCTTGAGCTGACGATATCCAACGTTCCATTTTTCCAGGACTCCCGGCCTCATATTTTCTTCCACAACATCAGCCCGGGCGACCAGTTGCCGGAATATTTCCTGGCCTTCGGCATATTTCAGGTTGAGACCCATGAAATATTTGTTTTGATTCGCATGCACAAATCCCGTGCCCTGTTCTCTGAAATACCCCCCAAAGGGGCCCAGGTTGCGGGAAGTATCGCCACCCGGAGGGATCTCGCACTTGATTACTTCCGCGCCCATTTTCGCAAGAAAGGATGGACCTGCAGGGCCAAGTATAATCGTGCAGACTTCCAATACTCGGATACCCTTCAACGCCGCAGGCTTGGTATGAATTCCCTCTAAATAGTTCTTCCACATGTCTTGGGCCATGGCGATCAGATCTCCTATTTCTTCTGGAAACGGCAAATATAAATTATTGTTTATCACGGATCGGAGCGGATTGAACACAGAAATAGTCTGGCACTATTGAGTTCCGGCTTCTTAGCGCTTCGACCCCGCCCCCGATGCTTGTAGTTTTTATTAAATTTTGCCAAGCGCCTTGAGCACCCTGTCTGGAGTTGTGGGATAGTCCAAAATCCATTTGCCTGTCGCGTTGTAAATAGCGGAGGTGGTAATTCCCGACAGAGCAGCGCCTGGATTTTCACCAATGCCAAATGAGCCAAAAGCCGCGTACCCGAGATGGCTTTCATTGATCCGGCACTGGACGACAGGATAGTCATTCATCGTGCCTATGTGGTAATTGATGAGATCGTGATTCAACGCCACTCCGGTGCGGGGACACCAGACGTGTTCCTCGGTGCCGCTTCTGCCCAACCCCATAATTGCGCCTCCATATTGCTGGGCTAAGGCGCCTTCCGGATTAAAAAGATGGCCTACGTCATTGACGCAAGCTACGTTGGTCACATCCACCATCCCGGTCTCGGCGTCCACCTCCACTTCGATGAAATGCGCCTGCCTGCCCATGACGTATTGATTGGGATCCGGCTTTCCATCCACGGTCATCATGTCTGCCGTACCGACAACAGGATGCGCGATTGCGGGATCGACATCCCAGAATATATCCGCTACCTCTCGTACGCTTTTCCTATTTCGGGGATTGGCTTTCTCGAAAACCATGCTGTCCTTGATGTCGAGGTCTTCAGGTTTCTTGCCCGGGAAAGCTGGTGGCTGAACTGTTTTTAAAAAGTGGGGGCTGTTGTAGGCTGGGGTCGGTTTTGCTGCATACTCCAATACTTTTTTCTTCAACTCTTTGGCGGCCATTACTAATTGTGTCGTTATATAGGCCGTCGAAAAAGACCCGCCCGGCTGCCACATGTAGAAATTGCTGTTCTCTACGCGCTTTTCATGAATGACCGTATCCTCATACTTCAGCCCAAGCTCCGAAGCGACGACACTACGCGCGGCCGATTCCGCGTCCACGCCGATATCGCTTCTCACGCCGATGATTGCCGCTATGCCGTTGCGGAGCGACAGGCATGCGTAGGTCATAGCAGGAGCGGGCGATTGCCAGGTCCATTCATTTATTTGCATGAATCCCATACCATGCATCTTCCCGTTGGGGAGCTTTTTTGTTCCGGGAGGATGCCATTTTTTGCTCCAGCCTATCGCTTCCTTCCCCAGATCAATTACTTCTTTAAGGCTCCATCGCTGTGGAAAACCGTTTTCTTTCTGATAGCGCGTGACCCAATTCCAGTCGTGCCCTCGGCAGCCGTCGTTTTTCAGCGCGACTTCCGTCGGATCCAGACCGAATTCGGCGGCGACTTTATCAAACATCACAGTATGAGGAACGGTGCAATGAGAGCCATGCCGGAAACATATGAGATGGCCCTTGTTGACAAACCCCCATTCCTGACTGCCACGAATATTTGGTATTTTGGTGGCTTCATATGTCTTCTCAATGGCGGGATTTCTCACGCCGACCATGTGCCAATGGAAGGCGGTAATGGTCCCATCTTTCTTCGCCCCCACTTTACATTTGTAGGTTCCGGCGTCATCCCCCAAAACGAAATGATTGCTCTCGTCATAGGTAAGCTTGACCGGCCTCCCATCCGCCCGTCTGGCGAGTATGACCGCGAGGCGGGTAAAACAGCACGAGTAGGCAAGCCAGGAGAATCCTCCATAATAGGAACCTTGATAAGGCATCGTCACCGTAATCTTCGCCCAATCGGCAAGAGGGGGAATATGCTTCCCTCTTGAATCCTGCGGGTAAATCAAAAACCACTGCGGGATGTCCTGGTGATGAGCCCAAATGTCCAGGAAATCGTTCCGCCATTGCGCAACGCACACCGCCGGTTCGACGCCGGCAGCTGAGTTCACCTCTCTCTTGATCTTGTATTCGATTACCTTGTCGGCCTCGGCAAAACCCTTTTCAACGCTGCCGTATTCCACATCGTCGGCCACAACCGTATTGGGCTCTTTGGCTTTAGCATTGACGCGTTGAACCTCCGACATGATCTTGACAGCATCCGGCTTGACCGATTCTTCCATGTCGAGAATGAAAGGCCGCTCTTCCCATTTGATTTCCATCAGCCTGAGAGCGCGATCGCATATTTCTTCGCTGTCTGCCACAACTGCAACTCCCATGGGGTGCTGAAAAAAATCGCTGATTCCGGGAAGTGTGAGAATATTGTAATTTCCGGAGGCTTCGTACCAGGCGCCGATTCCGGTGTCGTGCGAAATTTCGGGATCGTCGAATGTGAGTATGTCCCTAACTCCGGGAAGTGCGCGGGCTTTGGTTACATCAATGCTGGTGATTTTGGCGTGGGCATAGGGCGAGTTCAGAATTTTGGCGTAAAGCATGCCGGGAAGATAAATGTCCCTGGTGAAAGCAGCCTTCCCGCTCACGCGCTCATGTGCATCCTGACGGGAAATTTTGCGCTTGTCGTTTTCGCTGCCTTCTGGAATCTTCCAAGTCCAAGGCCGATACTCTTCCATACTCTCCTCCTATTCGAAATTCACGCTTTCAGCAATCGGTTCTCAGCCTTCAGCTGAACAATATTCCAAACGCGCATTCATTTATGCTGGTTGCTGACGGCTGATTGCTGATTGCTCAAAATGGATCTTTTCACTAAAGCTTTTGCGATTTCAACCTTATAAGCGTTCATCGAAAGGGGGACAGCTTCAGCAACAGCAAACCGCGCCGCTTCCGCAGCCCCATTCTCGTCAACAGGCTTACCTTTGATTGCAGCCTCTGCAGCGCGTGCTCTGAAAGGAGAGGGTGCGACAGCGCCAAGTACTATACGTGCATCGGAGCACACCCCGCCTTTGGATGTAATCACAGAAGCGACGCTCACCAGAGCAAAATCAACAGGTTTTCTCAACGTAAACTTTATGTAGCTCTGGCGTGAATTCCCGGGAGGCTTGGGAATTCGAATTTCCTTAACCAGTTCATCCTGTCCGAGAACAGTGGATCTCGTTGCGCTTGCCGCAAAGAATTCCTGCGCCGCAAGCGTTCTCCTGGTTGTAACTACGGTCGCATCCAGTGCCGCCAGCGCAATCGCCAGATCTGACGGCCCGATGGCCAGGCATCCGCAATTGACACACCTCCGCGCCTCCGTCTCAATTTCGCTGAGACTCAGTCCCTGTGCATCCTCCACGGCAATGCTTTGAATCCGATTGCCGGCGGGAGTTTCACGGATATCGGTTCGCGGGATATCCTCGAAACAGGATTCAGTATATTCGGATTCAGTATAGGCTCGCGTGTTCAGCTGTCCCGCATTCAGATAAGCCTCGATTTCCTGCACCGTTTTTTGCGCAGATGCCACCGCCTGTATGACAGTTGAAGCACCTGATTTCATGTCGCCGCCGGAAAAAATTCCATTGGCGTTTTCTTCAAAATCTGAAAGCGAAAGATCATGCACCTGGCCAATTGCGACGATAATGCTGTCTCCCGGCAGGCTTAATGCAGGGGCGGTTCCATCGTAACGTGGACTGAATTTGCCATCCGGTTCGCGAACGGAAATGCACCTTTGGGTTTCAAGCCCGGAGACTTTGCCGTTTTCTAAAACAATTTCCCGGATTCCCAACGAAGGGTGGATGACAACGCCTTCCTCTTCCGCATCAGCGATTTCTTTATCCAGAGCCGGCATCCGGTCTTTGGAAGCAAGGTCTCGGGTTTCAAGACAAACCAGATGCACTTCTCCGGCCCCCAGCCTTCGTACAGTTCTTGCAACATCGACAGCTACGCTTCCGCCGCCGACGACAATCACCTTAGTGCCCAGTCCCAACTTTTCGCCGGAGTTGATTCTGCTTAAATAATCCAGGGCATAATAAACGCCCTGTCCCTGTTCTCCAGGAACTCCAAGCTGCAGGCTCTTCCACGTTCCGCCTGCCAGAAAAACAGCATCCAGCTGGAGCGCAGGCGTCCCGCCAACCTGCGGGCCGGAGGCCCGCGATCTAACGCTTCCCCAATCCACACTCATCTCGAATTTGACGCCCATGGATTTCAATGCCTGGACCTGCTTTCGCACAACTTCTTTGGGCAATCGATAAGGAGGGATGCTGTAGAGAAGCATGCCGCCCGGTTCAGGCATTTTATCGTAGACGATAACTTGATGACCCGATTTTCGGAGATAGAAAGCCGCAGTCAAACCTGCAGGCCCGGATCCTACAATAGCCACAGTTTTACCGGATTCATTCAAAGGTGCAGCATAGTAATCGGCTGCGTGATCCAGGATGTAATCGCCTACTCCGCGCTCAACACTGTGGATCGCAACAGGATCATCATATTCGCTGCGGTTGCAGTGCGGTTCGCAGAATATCGGGCAGACCCTGCCGGTAATTGCGGGTATGGGATTGCAATCCATCAATATTCGCACTGCTTCGGTGAGATTGCCCTGCCTCACCTGGCGCAGGTAACCGGGCATATTGACACTCGCAGGGCAGTGGCTCACACATTGGCGTTCAGCCGCAGGCGCTCCGCCAAAAATGGAGTGATATCGATTATCGCCCGCGAGAGCGCTGCAAACCCTGCCTCCCTTGCGCAGACATACGATCGGGCCGCCGATCTGCTGCGGGTATCGATAGTACCAGCAGCGCACGTCCTGGGCTAGATTGCCGCCCACTGTCGCCATATTTCTGAGATTCGGGCTGGCAATGGAATGGGCTGCCTCGGCAAGGAGCGGATAGTCCCGCTTTATTTCGGGAGACGCGACAAGATCGGCCAGCTTGGTCAAGGCGCCGATGCGCAATCCCCTGGCGCCGGCTTTGATGTAATCAAGGTTCCTGATGGGCTTGATATTTATTAAGGCTTCCGGAAAATCCGACTCACATCCGTCTCTCAATCTTCCGAGCAGATCCGTGCCGCCCGCATTAATCCTGGCACGCCCATTGTATTTCGCCAGAAGCGCCGCGGCTTCCCTGAGAGATCGCGCATTGTGGTGTTTAAAAGATTTCATAATGCGGCCCTTCTCGAGAAAGCTTCAAGCACTCGATCGGGAGTCGCAGGGTACTGGTATAACCACGCGCCGACCGCGTTGGAAACCGCCATGAGCGTAGCAGATGGCCCAGAAGCGGTTGTAATTTCGCCAATCCCGATCGCATGAAAACGGTGGCTGGGGAAAGGCGTTTCAAGAACAGCGTTTTCCACAACAGGCAATTCGCTAAAAGTACGCCATTTATAGTCAATCAAGTTGGCGTTGACCATATGACCTGTCCGCCTGTCAATGATCGATTCCTCGAAAATCGCGCTATCAATGCCGGCGGAACCCCAGCATCCGCAGAGCTGGCCATCGAGCCCAACCGGATTGATTATTTGTCCCACATCAGAGGCGTTGACCACGCGTATCAGATCTACTTTCCCGGTTTCCGAATCTACTTCCACTTCGACAAAACTCATAACGCAGTTGCACATGGTAAAATCGGGTTCAAACCTTCCGTAGCCGAGAATGGTTTTGTCATTGCCCATCATTCTCCATTTGATTCCTTTGTCCGGCCTCCCTTTTACGAAAATAACTCCATCGACCGTATCGAGATTTTTGGGATCCTCTCCTAGCTTCGCGGCTGCCATCTCGAGCAACTGTCTTCTTGCGTCTTCAGCCGCGTTGATGACAGCGCTTGCAATAGAATAGGTTCCCCTGGACCCGACCGGTCCGAATTCGAAAGGCGTCACGAGCGTATCCGCCGGAGACATGGATATTCGCTCCGGAAGAATCTGAAGCACCTCGGCGGCGAACCTCGGATAATTCGATTTCTGTCCGGTCCCATGCTCGGACACACACAAAAAGATTGTCGCCGTCCCGTTGTAGCCAAGCTGGACGTAGGCTTCAGCCACATCCTCGCCGACATCGGCATTACCGTGAATGCCGAATCCGATACCGCGCCGTTTTGTGCCTTTCACGGAAGTCGGGGTCAGCCATCCCTCCCATTTGTCTTTCCATCCGAACAATTCGGCGCCTTTGTCCATGGCATTGGTGAAATCAATTCCGCGATAGTTGTACCACTCCCCATCACGCCAGTAATATCCTCCGCCCGGCTTGACGAAATTTTTCTTCAGTACCTCCAGCGGATCGAGTCCGGCTTTAGCCATTGCAAGGCTCAGAAGAGGAATAAACGAGCATTTTAATTCCTGGCCGCCGAAGCCCCTGGTTGCTCCCGATGCATTCCGGTTTGTGGCAACGATGATGTTCTTGAAATCCCAGTTGGGACATTGCGCCATGATCATGAGTTCGCCGGAGCCGACCGCCACCTGGCATTGCGTAGTAAAAGAATTGCAACCGGTGTCTACATACCATGTGCCCTGGATGGCGGTGATGGTCCCGTCTTTTTTCATTCCGACTTTCGCGTGCATGCGGGAACCGATGCGCAGTGTGAACGCGGCCATGTGCTCTTCCTTGGTGAACACTATTTTGACCGGCTGTCCCGTGGCGCGGGCCAGAATAATGGCGTAAGCCTGGACTTGCCAGCAGGTGAACTTAGTGCCGAAACCACCACCGACATGGTGCCCGATACTTCGGATTTCAAATTGCCGGTTGAACACGTGGAAAAGTGTCACCTTATCCATGTAGGGCGCCTGGCTGGTCCCATAAATCGTCACCCTATCGGGCGGCTCAAAAATAGCAACAGCACCTATCGATTCAGCAGGAAGCGCATTGGGAATGTTCTCGCATCCAAAGGTCCCTTCTGTGATCACATCCGCTTCCGAAAAGCCTTGATCTACATCCCCGTGCACAACACCTTGCAGGCAGTTGGGCCCATAAATCGGTGTCCCTCCGGGCACAATGTTGCTTTTGAATTCCTCATAAAGAAGCGGGGCATCCGGCTTCAGAGCCGAATCAATATCAAAAACTGCCGGCAGGACTTCATACTCCACGTCGATCAGGCGCAGTGCCTCTTCGGCTATTCTCTCGGTAGTTGCAGCGACCAGGGCGACCGCATCACCGACGAACCGGACTTTTTTATCCAGCACTCGTACATTGCGGGGAGTGCCGCCTCTCCAGTCCGGAATATCTTCCCATGCAACAACAGCCCGGACGCCGGGCAGCGCTTCCGCCTTGCTTTTGTCAATTCTTTTGATGTTGGCGTGAGCATAAGGGCTTCGAAGAACTTTGCCGTAGAGAAGGTTCTGGAATTTCAGATCGTCGAGATATTGAACGGTTCCGGTGACGATTTCTGTCGCGTCGCGCCGGGGAGCCGACTTGCCGATAAAACGATAATTCTCGCCCATGCTAACGCCCCTTCTCCGCAACCGACAGGACAGCCTTCAGCACCTGGTAATGACTGACACAGCGGCAGAAGTTTCCCGAGAGCGCATCTTTGATCTCCTCTTCCGAAGGATGCGGATTCTCATCGAGAAGCGCCTTCGCCGTCATGATCATTCCGGGCGTGCAGAAGCCGCATTGAAAAGCAGTGAAATCGACAAAGGCCTGTTGCAGCGGGTGGAGCGTTCCGGTTTTCAGGTTCCGCAAACCTTCGATCGTGGTGATTTCTTTTCCGTCGCACTCGATCGTGAGAATTTTGCAGGAGGGGACCGCTTTGGAGTCCATGATTACGGTGCAAATGCCACACGCGCCATTGCCGCAGGAAGCTTTTGTTCCAGTCAGCCCAAGCGTCTCTCTCAGGGTGTGGATCAGGGTGTCGGCCGGATCGATCTGTCCAACCTTACTGCCAATGTCCAATTCATGGATTTGGCCGTTGATTTTTAGAGTAACTGATTTGATAGCTGCCACTACATTATTCCTTAAACCCCAATGGCTGAATAAAGATCCGTCAAGATCCTAGCCCGATCTCGCCTTCCCGGTCAAGCCGATTGCCGTGGCGAAAGGTTTGAACCACAAAGACCGCATCCCACATTGTTGATTCGGCCGTAAAGATTCACACTGCGCTTGGGCCGGGATTGCTGGAATCGTCCTATCAGCGCTGCATGGTGTATGAGCTACAGAAGCGTGGAATCAACACCGAGAGCGAAGTGCGGCTACCTATCCGATACGATGGCATACAAATCGAATCAGGCTATCGAATCGACATGCTTGTAGCAGACCAAATAGTTGTGGAAAACAAGTCGGTTGATCAAATTCTGCCGATCCATCAGGCTCAGCTTTTGACTTATCTGAAACTGAGCGGCTGTTCGCTCGGCCTCCTTTTGAACTGGAAAGTTAAGCGCATTAAAGAAGGGATTCAGCGGATGCTGTGGCGAAAGGAATAAACCACGAAGACCGCCAAGACCACAAAGAATAAATTTTCTTGGCGGTCTTGGCGGTCTTCGTGGTTTAAAGGTTAATGGGTTCCGTACAGAATGGCGCCCTGCTTTAGGAGGATCGCCTGCAATTCGGAGATATCCTGCTCCAGTTGCCGCGGAGTGATTCCCTTTCTCGCGCACACCGCCGCGGCAACTCCCGCAGCCTGCCCGGTTACCATGGTCTCCTGCAGGAATCGTTTATAGGAATCCCTGTCGGTGGAAATCGCCTTGCCGGCTACAAGCAAGTTCTCGATCTTTTGAGGAACAAGACATCGATAGGGTATGTCGTAGGACCCGCCATCTTTTGGATGCACAATTTCCTCGTAGCTGATCGTTTCGGTTGTGGCCACGTGTTTCGCGCCGGAAGAGAATGCACTCTTGCCGATGACATCTTTAAACTTACGGGCATCCGCCACATCCGCCTTCCTCAGGATATAGTCGCCCATGATTCTTCTGCTTTCCCGTATTCTCAGCTCCGGGCACATTCTTGTGAGATAAGAGTCCTCGAATCCGGGCATATACTTTTTGATGAACTTCAGCGCCATCCCGATCTGCTTTCTGCATTCCACTTCGCAGCGGGTCAAATCCCGGACATCGGTGGGATCCGCATTGTCGACCTGGGAAGAATGCTGAAAATGCGCCTGAAATCTTCCGTTGTCTCTCGGCAGGATAAAAAAGCCCACGCCGCTGAAGGGATGCCATTCGCCGGCAGCGAGAGCCTTATCTCTTATCGAGTAATACCCCATGAAGTTGCTGATCTCGGCAATATCCTTGACCTGGCGGATTCTTTCGACGATCTGTTCCTGCGTCCAGCCGAGATAGGGATGCGTCATCGGATTGAATTCATACTGGGCATTGTCCTTTACATACTTTAAAACCTTATCCCAGTCCACTCCGTCTACTGTGAAGGACACTGTGTGCGGCTCGAGTTGATTTTTCGGAACCTGCTCGTAGGGAGCTCCGGCGCGCGCTGCGATTTCGCCTTCACCCGTGCAATCGATAATTACCTTGCCCAGCACGGCCTGCCGGCCGGATGGATTTTCCACAATCACGCCGGTGACAGAATCGCCATTTTTTAAAACGTCGACGGCAAGCGAATGAAGCTGCAGGTGCACGCCGCTTTCAGTCATCATCTCGAAAATCAAAAGCCCCCAGTAATCCGGATCGACCAGAGAAAAGCTATATCCTACCCGGAAATCCGGCGTTGTGTGAGGCAGAGCGTGTCCTTCCTTGAGAAGCCGGTTGTGAGTTTCCTCCATGATTCCGCCGATGATCTGCTCGCAGCGCGGATTGAACATATAGGCGTATGCAAAACCGGGAGGACCGGAGACGTTCATCTGCCCGCCGAGGATGCCCAGACGTTCGATCAGGATTGTATTGGCTCCGGCACGCGCCGAGGATATTGCAGCCGAAACTCCGGATGTTCCACCGCCGACAACAATGACATCGTATTCACCGTATATCTCCATAGCTACCCCGTATCAAAAATTCTGATTATCGGGGTCGGGGTCGGTATCGAGGTCGTCTTTTAAAAATCGACCCCGACCCCGACCCCGACCCCGAGGTGCTTAGTCAAAGCTCTTATTTATGCATAGAGGGGATTCTATCTTCAATACGCAAAAAAGCCGCCACAGAATTGCTCCGTGGCGGCTTTAGTAATCTCAATCAAAAAACATTATCCAAGTTTGCCCTTGGATTGGAGGTAATCCGCGACTTTCGGTAAGCCCAATCCCTCAAGCGTCTTGCGGGTGGGATATCCGGAATCCGGATTCCAGCCTTCAACATTATAGAAATGGGTCTTAAACTGATCGACTCCTTCTCTGGTGAAGTAGAGTTCTCTGCAGTCTTGAATTTCCCATTTATCGCCGTTGAGTATGGGCTTTGTTGTGGAATAGCCGCAATAGGAGGCTCCGGGCTTATAATGATACCCGGTGAAATTCTCCATTTTCTTGTGTCTGCCCTGCATTACAAAAACCGCCCGCTTTAGAGTCCAGGCGCGCCGGCCGATTTCCAGGCCGTCGTTGAAAGAGTGATTTCTTCCGGTGATTGCATTGAGGAATGTAGGTTCGGCGGTAGGAGTGCGTGAGTTGGCGCCGCCAAGGTTGCAGTACCCCCAATCGCAGTAACCGACCGATTCTTTGTAGTAGTTCCAGTAATGCTGATGCCAGGCGACCCATTCGGCTTTGTATTTGGAATAGATTCCGGTTTTGTAGGCCTGGTCTCCCTGCCAGGTATAATCAAACCATAGCGGTTCGTTCCTCAAAGTCCCGGCTGCATAATTTTTTACAGCCTGTTCAGCATCCCCACCTGCTCGTCCCCCCCAAGTGATATCGTGGCTGTTGATATCTCTGGAATCGAGCAGATTGGCGTAAGCCCATTCGACGCCAGGCAAGGACCAGTGATCCATAAATCCCCACATCGTCATTCGGGCCAGTGAATTGAAGTCATCCGTTCTTCCCAGCGCTTCAACAAGGCGGGCGGTTCCTTCCCCGAGGAGCTTGCCAAAGCCTTCGCGGTTTGCGATCGCTCGTCCATATATTTCCATGAATTCCTGGCTTGGAAATTTATCCATTGGGAGAGGCGCAGTATCGAACTTGGTGCCGGGGCCGATTACCTTCATTTCATACATCTTCATCATGTACCAGCCCAGCGCTGAGTAGGCAGGAATATTCGGCTGGATAGGGAAGTCCTTGTTATGATCAGTCTTGAATGACATGGGACCCTGGAAACAGGTTTCCATGCCATTGATCCCGAACTGCTGAATGATATCGGTCCCTTTCTTATTAATATCTGCCGGGAGCTGCACGCCATTGCCCTGCTCTTTCGTAATTGAGAACCAGGTTGATTCCGCGCAATCATCGGAATCCGCGCTGTAAGCCCGGTTTCGGGTGTGGCACATTCTGCTCCCCATGCCGCAACCTGCGCAGCATGATGAAACATCCGCTCCTCCGCCGCCGCCGAATCCGCCACCGCCGGCGGCGTTTTTGAAATATTTTTCTTTGGCATCCACCAGTGCTTTGGGATTGGCTATTTTGAGACTGCCTGAACCTACAACCGCGACTGCTTTCAGGTTTTTGGAGCCGAAAACGCCGCCAAATCCGCCCTGTCCGGCGCCGCTGCCGCCGCCATGTACTAGGGAAGCAACGCGTGTCATATTCTCACCGGCAGCTCCCATAGTGACAATTGCTGGTCTTTGCAGCGTATAGCCGCCATCCAATAGCTGCCAATCCATCCCGTAGCGAACGCCGGTCCTTTTCCAGATTTCTTCCTGGCACTTCCATGTCGTCATGCCCCATAAATCTTTGGCGTTTTCTATCGTGACTTTATCGTCAACAATATTGATATATACCGGAGAGTCCGCTTTGCCTATAACCGCCACGCCATCCCAGCCGGCCAATTTAAGCATCGTAGAAAACGTGCCGCCAAAATTGCTGTGACACCACCATTGAATTGGATAGCACTGCGGAGACATACCCGAGACGCTTGTCCTGGCTGCAAAAGGAATTCCTGATCCCGATACAGCGCCGGTCATTAAAAAAACCATATTCTGGGGATGGAATGCGTCATCAAGGTTCCATTTCCCAGGAACTACGCTATATTCCCAGAATAAGGCTGTGGAGGTACCATGCCCACCGCCGTACATTGCATATTGATCCGTATCCAGTCTCTTAATTTCTTTGGTTGTAAGATCGACTAATAATATTTTTCCACCGAATCCTGGCGTTGCCATAATAGTTAGCCTCCTTTCCTATTGTTTGGGCGTTGTCGGCGCCTGTTGTGGGGTTGCAGGTTTAGCTTCAGGGCCACCGGCTCCACGGCCAGCTCCACGGCCACCTCCTCCGGGTCCACCGGCTCCAGGAGCGCCGAAGCCACCTGGTTTTGCTTTGGGAGCGGGCGCCAAGTCAACTTCGTATCCGCCAGTTTCTAATGGAAGTTTATCTACGACTGCTAAAACTTTTTTGGGACAAGCCTCAATACAAGCCTGGGTTCCTTCAATGCCGCCCTTCTTGTTGAAAAAGGGGGTATTTGTACATAAATCGCATTTCGTCGATTTGTTTGCTTTAGGATTCCAAATGGTGCGATGAGGAGTTTGCGGGCACATTTTAATGCAAGTCTGGCAACCAATGCATTTTTCGGCATCGATCATTCTGATGTTGCCGTTTTCGGCGCTGACATGACAGGCGCCTGTCGGGCAATACTTCACGCAGGATGGGTCGGGACATTGTTTGCACACATTCATGATAATGTCCGAAGGATATTCGTTGAGGACAGCCCGGTGCATTTGAATCCGGGACAGTGACAAACTGACCTCCCCATCATGGGCCATAGAACAGGCAATCATGCAGCCGTAACAGCCGGCACAGTGCTTGCTGTCATAAACCAGGTATTTGGTCGAAAGCGGGTAACTTCCTTTTTCTTCAGCAGCAACAACCGGAGTTGTTGTTGCCAGAACTGTAAAAGCTCCGCCGGCGATAGCGGTCCCGCTGCCTAATACGAAATCACGCCTTGAAAACTTTTTTTCTTCTTTCTTTTTGTCTCCAGCCATGGACGACACCTCTTTCGCTGTCTATTTATGATATCTACGACGATCCATCCTCATTTA
>JAHFUH010000037.1 GCA_023265215.1 Acidobacteriota bacterium | reverse complement strand
GTCAAAGGCTCATTCTCCGGGGCTGTCGAAAATACTATCGGGAAAATTGAACTGGCGGACGGCGGGACCCTGTTTCTTGATGAAATTGCCAACATCACGATCAATATGCAGGCAAGGCTTCTCCGCGCAGTTCAGGAACGTGAGATTAGCCGAGTAGGCAGCTCGACCAAAAAAAGGATTAATGTCCGCATCATTTCCGCAACAAACCGGGATTTGCAGAAAGCAGTACGCGAAGGCAAGTTCCGGGAAGATCTCTATTACAGGTTCAATGTAATCCATATACCGGTGCCGCCTCTGCGCGAGCGGCTCGAAGATATACCGGCGCTGGCCGAATACTATCTCAAAAAGCTGGCGTTTGAAAAAGGCCGCCCGCTGCTCAGCCTTTCGGATGAGGCCATGCGTTTTTTAAAAAGGCGCGACTGGCCGGGCAATGTGCGCGAACTGATCAATGCGCTGGAGTATGGTGTAGTCACCTGCGAAGGAAAAACCATCGAGATGCGGGATCTTCCTTGTGAAGATGGAGATTCACCGGGGCCCGGCAGATCGGCTCTCGGGAGCCTCGCCCGGGCAGAACAAAACGAAATCATTAATGCGCTGGAACGCTTTCGGGGCAACAAGAGCAAAGCAGCGGAACAGCTCGGGATCAACCGCAAAACTCTTCGCGAGAAGATGCAGAAATACGGGCTGGAAAAAATCAAGAAACTGGAAACCGGAAGCCGGAGGCAATAGGGAACGCGGAAACATACTAGCAGCCTGTGGTGAAAGCACAGAGGTCTGCACGCATGGGGCTTCGGACCCAGATCCCCTTTGGATTCCGAGCGCCGCGTGGGCATCTGCCCACGCGGCGCTCGGAACGCAGTCTTTTGTACTTTCACCACGGGCTGCTAGGCGGACTTATGAGACAAACTCCAACCAAGAATAAGACCGGCCATCAGACTCTGCTGCTTATTTTACGATTTTATCGGCTTTATGCGCCTATCGCGGCTCATGTAAAAGCGCCGCGAAACGGTCGTTCTGAAACTGTGTTATGCTGACGAACATGCGCGCTTCAGCCAAAACGGTCACCAGAGTGAAGCCTATCAGGAGCACCAATAGCAAACCCGCCGAAGCTTGTTTCATGATCTGGTCCCTCCCTTCAAAAACAAAGCCGGAATGCTCTGCATGATTACCACACTGTGGTAATCATGCGATATTAAAAGTTGGATTGTCAAGCCTGCAATTCACTTTATCTAATCTATTGATTAGCTGAATTAATAGCCAAACTGATGGAATAATTGGAATCGGCCTAATAGGAATTTGGTTTACCTATAACACAAATAGAATTTAGGTTAGTCTCCAAATTTGTCGGGTATCGACAAGTAACTGGAAGCTAGAAACGGGGCAGAAACTGGGCAGAAACTGGGACACCCACTTTATTACTCATTTTTACCTCGCTCATTTCGACGGTTCGTCATTAGTTTGTTTGAAGAAAGGCGAACCATGGGATTGCCACGAAGCAAATATGTCAAAGAAGGCGAGGAAGGAGTTTACCATTGCTTTAACCGCTGCGTTCGCAGAGCGTTTCTATGCGGATACGACACCCTAACGGGCAAGGATTTCTCTCATCGAAAAGCGTGGATTGTAGATCGATTGCGGTATCTTGCTTCAATCTTCGCAATTGAGGTATGTGCTTACGCCGTTATGGAAAACCATCCTCATTCCATTCTGCGTACGCGCCCCGATATTGTGGATTCGTGGTCGGATCACGAAATCGCGGCTCACTGGATTGAGCTTTGCCCTCAGAAACGCCGCAGAAAAGCAAACCCAATGCCTCCTATCGAGGAACAAATCCTGTCATTAGCTCATTGTCCCGATCAAATTGCCGTTCTTCGCAAGCGACTTTGCAGCCTCAGCTGGTTTATGGCTAAACTCAATGAACACATCGCCCGCATGGCAAATAAGGAAGACAAAGTCAAAGGCCGGTTCTGGGAATCCCGCTTTAAATGCCAGGCTCTGCTCGATGAAGCCGCGATTGCGGCCTGCATGGTCTATGTGGATCTGAATCCGATTCGAGCCGGAGTGGCTTCAACCCCAGAAAACAGCAATTTTACCAGCATTCAGGAACGTATCCGCGCCTGGCAGAATGAAATGACGACAGTAGGTTCTCATTCCAGTGAAGAGAGTGAACCTGCCCTGTCAGTCTCTACCGGTGGCGATTCCTTACAGTTGGGAAATACCGAGGACTTGCTTGCCACAGCTCCCAAAACCGTTTTCATTGAACAATCTCTTCTTGATGCTTCCGCCGATTGCCGGCTGTGTCCGATTCAATCCAGCTCCAGCCGGCGCGGAATCCTCGAAATATCAGCAGTTGACTATTTAAATCTGGTAGATAGATCCGGGCGCATGATTCGTTCCGACAAGGTTGGCTTTATCGACGCCGATCTTGACCCGATCCTAAATCGCATTGGAGCTATTCCAAAAGCATGGGCCAAGACCATCTCACACTTCGGTTCTGCATTCTGGCTTGCAGCCGGGAGACTTGTCCAAATGCGCAATTTTGCAGATCGCCTTGACAAATGTTGGTTCAAAGGCCTGGCGACTGCTCGATCAGCTTTTGCATAGCCGATTTATTCCAACTGAACTAATTCCTGTTCCATAATCGCCTGCTCTCCCTCTTCTGCAACCATTCCCCAACTTTCAATTGACAGCCAAATCCTTCGTTCATTTTTAGATCCGCCAATTTGATCCTCAAAGAAACGGATGCAAATTGCGGTGATTTCTCCTGGGACTTCTCCGGCAGGAACTCCAGCGAAAACAGCCGGGAGAGTGGGAAAAACAGAACAGAAGAAACAGTGGAGGTCCATGATTGCCCTTCGTAGCAATCCCATGGTTCGCCTCCCTTCAAACAAACTAATGACAAACCGTCAAAATGAGCGAAGCAAAAATGTGGAAACAGTGGGTGTCCCAGTTTGCTCCAGTTTGTTCCCAGTTTGCCCAGTTTGCTTGTTGCATGCCTCTGTGACGTTGGATAATTTGAGCGTGCCTCCCGGAAACAGGCTGGAGGCGCTGCACGGCCAACGCAAGGGGCAGCACAGCATCCGGATCAATGATCAATATCGCATCTGCTTCGTGTTGCAATGACCATGGTATTCATGACGCAAATCATCATCGCAGAGGCGGACAAGATGCTCTGTGTCGACAAGATCCGAGCACGATGCCGAGAGAATGACGAGGGTCGTCGTTGTCCCGCTGCAAAGCGGATTTGTGCTTGATGCCCGGGGTCAATCTATGTCTTAATCGCTGAAATGCCAATGCTGTACTGCGGACAATGATAGCAAAACCAAATACCCGGCCGGAACCGCTGCAGGTCGACCTGGAATCTGCGGCGCTTGTCATCGTCGATATGCAGAATGCCTTCTTAGCCAAAGGTGGAGTATTCGACCTGGCAGGCGTCGACATATCACAAATGTCGAAAGTCGCCGGAGTGATTCAGAGAATCCTGGAAGGAGTTCGCGCGGCTGGGCTGAAAATTGTCTATCTACAGATGGGTTACAAGGAGGACCTCCGCGATTCAGGAGGACCGGATTCGCCTAACTGGCATAAAGAATTTGCCCTGCTCCTGATGCGAAACCGGCCCGAGTTGAGGGTGAAACCGCTTACGGAAGGCACCTGGGATTTCGCGATTGTGGAGGAACTGACCCCTCATCCCGGGGACCTGGTGGTCGTAAAATCCCGGTACAGCGGTTTTGCGGGCACGAATCTGGATTCTCTCCTGCGCACGAGAAGAATACGATATTTGTTTTTCTCGGGCATTGCTACGAATGTCTGCGTGGAATCAACCCTCCGGGATGCCTACTTTCTGGACTATTGGCCAATCCTGATTACAGACGCGACCATGCAGGCAGGCCCGGCGTATCTGCAGCAGGCAACGGTTGAGAACGTGGAGAATCATTTCGGCTGGACGGTGGACTCACAGGAATTTCTAAGGAGTTTGAAATAGATCGCGGCCAATCTAAGACCCAATATCTGGATTACATTTCAGATACGGCCATGTGGGAAGTAGCCCCGGTCCTTGCAAATGCATATATGCTCCTTTGAGAGCCATTCGAATTGTCTGGTTAGGAGGTTTTGCCAATGGCGGAAAATGATGTTCTTGAAAACGTTCTGGACCCGGTCGGAAATCCATCCGGAACCTTCGGACGGATATCGGATCCTGCTTCCAAAAACAATGGCGTGGTCCTCGATCCCTATCGACAGCCAACCCAAAAACTATCTTCGATGGAGGGGCAAGTAATGGCACCCCGCCTCGATACCCTGGATGGAAAGGTCGTCTACCTGGTTGAAACAGGTTTCCATGGCGCCAAGGATTTCATGGATCAAGTCGCGGGCTGGTTTTCGCGAAATATGGCTGCCGTGAAAATCGAATCCCGGAACACCCAGGGAAGCATTTTCACCGATGATCCTGCCCTGTGGGCCGAAATCAGGAAAAAAGGGGATGCCGTCATCATCGGCGTCGGGGGCTGAGACGGCTGTTCGGCGAGTATCGCCGAATTCAGCAGGACCCTGGAAGATACGCACCGTGTACCCACATGCGCGGTAGTAACGGCTAAGTTTGCGAATTATGTGGCACGCGATTCCGAGAGTCACGGCATGCCTCTTCGCTTCGCCTATCCTCCTTATCCGGTTGGATGGATGTCCAAGGAGGTCTTGCGCGGCTATGTGGACGGGAACGATCCCGTCACGGGCGCACCTCTCATGCAGGAAATGGTTGAGGCTCTCACCCTCCCTCTTTCAGAAAACGAGAAGCATCCGAAAGTCGCCAAAAGGCCCAAGAGGCCGAGATTGCTGAAAAAAGACACAGTAGAAAACTACAAAAGAATATTCATTGAGAACGGATGGACCGACGGCATGCCCATTGAGCTTCCTACCGAAGAAAAGGTTGCAGAAATGCTGGCAGGTACGGACCACCCACCGGATGAGGTCGTCGGCATGATGTCCGTGACTACTCACGAGGAAAGATACGAATACACAGTCGAAAAAGTCGCCGTCAACGCCGTCATGGCGGGCGCCAGGCCCGAGCATTTCCCCGTAATTCTTGCGCTGGCTGCCAGCCAGGAACCTTCCATGCCTAGTTCGACTACTTCCTTCGGCCGAATGGTGATTGTGAACGGGCCCATACGAAATCAGATTGCCATCAACTGCGGAGCCGGCGCATTCAGTCCCTTCAATTTCGCCAATTCTGTCATTGGAAGGGCCTATACGCTCATGAGCTTCAATTTCGGCAATGCCAAAATCAATGCAAACTTCACCGCCACATTTGGGAACGTCACAAATTACAACAATATGTTCGCAGGCGAGAACGAAGAAGAGTCACCGTGGGAACCATTGCATGTGGAGAAGGGCTTCAAGCCTGAGGAAAGTACTGTCAGCCTTTTTCGCGGCTGGAATATCAATCACCTGGGAATGGGCTCTGGGGGGCAAATGGGCACTTCGAATCAAATGATAGATGCAATGAATGGCCTCCAATCCATAATTCAAGGCGGGACATTTGTATTGGATCCGCTGACGGCAAAACACCTCAAAGAACTGGAAGGTTTTAACACGAAGGAAGATTTCCGTCAGTGGCTTTTAGCTCGGATCAAGAAACCCCAGGAGGCATTCGGGCTGAGGCTGCCTGCAACGATCAACCTCGTGGTTGTAGGAGGTGAATGGAATCCCATGTTCACGACAACCGATTTTGTCTACACACAGACCGTGTCGATTGACAAATGGATTCCCAAGAGGGGAATTCATTTTGACGAAAAGCCCATCAGGATGCCGTCACCTGTCACCTGCAAAGACGGCAGTTGCGGGCTTCGCTGAGGAATAGGACTGCAATGGAGGGGCTTGATATTTCCTAAAATGAGATCTTCAAGGTATGGCCCTGTTTCCCAAAGACATCGTCAAACTTCCCTGATACATTTAATGGTAGGTTTTTAGGCTTTGGTAGAGCGCAATATCTAAACTGAGTACTCCGCGTCCCTCTTTCCCGTTAGCTGATTTCGGGAAGCGCTTGTTCCTTGTCTTTTGTTCTTAATCCCATTCCACCGGCGATGCGTATTCCTGCGACCGCTTCAATAACGACAGTAACGGCTACCACTGTTGAGATGCCCAAGACCGCCGGCCAGAGTGCGCCCGGATGAATCCACTGCATGGTCGTACCTACTATAGGCCCGAGAATCTGGCCGAGCCCAATGAGAGCTTCGTGATATCCGCCGTGTTCGGTGCTCCCATCGCTCACCACCATTCCGAAATACAGGCTTGCGGAATAAATTGTCCCAATCGAGAAACCAAGCACAATCTGTGCGATTGCCATGAACAACAAAGCCTGTGGCAGACCTATCCCCGTCAGAGTTCCCGGAACAACTGCGCCAAGAAAGGCAAACAGCATCGTAATGCTCGCAAAGAGCATCAGGATGGGCCGCTTATGCCAGAATGTAGTATTACCCGTGATAATAAATGCAGCCGCGCGCGCAATTAACCAGATGCTTGCCAGTAAGGTTGCGGAGGTCGGCGACAGCTGTTTAATAGCGTGAAGCGACGGCAGCAAGGGAGAAAGACTGAAGATGATCACGTATGTCGAAGGGAGCGCAATTCGTGACAGCCAGAGGGCAAGCCGATGCCGGCGGGCGACGTCCGCGTCGAGCGGCGCTTCGAGTACGCCCGAATGCTCGTCTTCCGCCGAAGCCGGCGGTTGAGTCAAGACGCGATCCTCCAGGCGAGCCGTCACCGATCTGGCGCACCGGAGAACCAGCATGCCCGCGAGCAAGTGTCCTGCCGCGATTGTCCCGAAGTAAGCCCCGGCAGGAGCGTGCTGGATAATGGCTCCGCTCGCGGCAAGCGCAATCGCACCGGCCGAAGCCCACGTAATATTATAGATGCCAAGGCGTCGAGAGAGCTGTGACTGCTCGCCGGCAGCCGAGACAAGGCTTTCGAGCATCGGCCATGAGGCGCCCATTAAACCTGTCTCAATAGCCACCAGCAGCGCCGTCGGGAAAGCCAGCGAATACGAGGCGCAGATCCCTACTGCAAACGCAAAAGCCATCATGCAGGAGCAAAGAGCCACAAGCGATGGCTCACGTCCCCAACGCCGCGAGATTCTTTTGGCCGACAGCGCCCCAAACACATAAAGCGTGCCCTGGCATGCAGCGACCGCGAAATTCTCCCGGACCCCCCATCCAAACCGGTGACTCGTATAGAAAGGCAGCCCAACGGTGAGGAGCGTGCAAGAAATCGAATTAACCGCTTCTGCCGTGTACAGCGAAATAAGACGGCTGCTATTACGAAGTGCCATACAAACCCTTATTAAACTATTTATGCTTCAATTATCAGGGTTCTCATATTAACAAGGCAAAAAATTACATCAACCCTTCATATTTACTTCGCACAGGGGAGAATAAAAATGTGATTTGGGGCTTGGAGATTATGCGCTTTTGAGTAATTTACACCAAGACGCTAATACTCTAAGCAATACCAAGATGCCTGGAGCTTTTGCTGCGAAATATGGCTATAAGCCGTCTTTCCTGAGCTGGCTTGGACTCTTCCCGGTAGATTGCTGCACAAATCGCGAAAATGAGGCCGCGGACGAATAGCCAAGTTTAATCCCGATTTCTTTTACGGACACGTCCGGCTGGTTCAGCATTGCCATGGCTATTTGAAGCAACTCTTGCCTTTTATATTCACGAAAGGACGTGTTTCTCGTCGTGCGCATCGCATTTTCAATTGTGTGACGATCCACGCCGAGCGATCGGGCGATCTCGGACAACCGAATACGGGGAGTATTCGAAACAAGCACATCAAGTTCTTTTAAAAGCTTTCGCTGGTTGTATGTCATAGGACCCTACAGAACGAGCCAGCCGCAATTTGCGACAAATGCCCCACTAAGATCTGCCGAACAAAGCTACAGCAGAAAAACAACGTATACGGCTTTAGAAACCAAACTTACCAATTATTAGGCAGCTAAGAAAAAAGATGCCAGTATTGTTACTTTTTACTCCACTTTTGTCAAGCAAATTAAACTGCGGCCTAGGGAGAATCGGGCTATGACATTCAGGATGCCGACATGCATAAGCGATTTCAGAACATGGTTAACTGTCATGTTATCTTATAAATGTAACGTAATCAGTCTTTTCTCGGATGGAACCTTTCTTCTGAGGTTCTCAAAGGCACTTCATCTTTCTGTTCATCTCCGATTGCTTCCCCGATATCATCAACACTGCTCTGATCGGGAGTCGGATTGTCCCCGGAAGCCGCCCCATTCCCAACATATTCGGTGTCTTCCCAATCCGCATCAATATCGCCGCCGGCCAGCTTCGGCCCGGTTGATGTATGAACCCTCAGTTTTCTTTTTAAAACCTGTGACCCTGATCCTGCCTTGTGCTGTGCTTCCCTGAATTCCTCCTGCACTTCCGGATCCGCCAGGTTAATCGGAGACTCCAGACAACCGGCATCCATTGCTCTTTCTTTCTTTTGCTAGTTTTTCTTTTTCGTCATAATGCCTTCCTGCCAGGGGAGAAAAAATTATAGTTTCCATGGAACTCACTGTGGGCACTTATGTAGCATTTGAGTCCCATACTGATACATATTGTATCAGTTATAAATTTATTTTATAGGTCGAATGAGCCTGCGGCTTGACCATGGTTACACCTGCAAGTTACAGCATTCATTACACATAATATTAAAACACGGCCGGATCGAAGGCAAAGAGGAGTTCAGCCGCAGTTGGTATTCCTATTGCCAAGGAAATGGATGCGAAGTAACATTTGCCGAGCAATCAAAACGAATTGATTTTGCAAATATCGAGGCTGCCTATGGATGCAAGTAAACAGGTAACCAGCGAGCATACGATGCCCCCGCTGGATGTGTTAATAATTGATGATGAGGAGACTTTTGCAGAAGCCTGCAGCCAGACTCTTGAATCCAAGGGATACAGAGTTGTTGTTGCGAAAAACGGGCAGCAGGGACTGCAGATGGCGGGAACAGCCCACCCAAGCGTGGTGCTCCTCGATTTGAAAATGCCGGGAATGGATGGCATGGAGGTGCTCGGCCGTCTCGGGAAGATTGAACCGACCGCTGTGCCTATTGTTGTGACGGGGCATGGAACAGTTGATTCTGCGGTCGAGTCGATGAAAATCGGCGCTTTCGATTTCATCACCAAACCATTTGAACCGGAAAAGCTGCTTGAAAGTGTGCGCAGGGCCAAGGGTTTGAGCGTTATTAGAAAAGAGTCGGCGGCCGGGGACCAGCCGCATTCCTCAAATAAATATGATCTTCTGCTGCAAGGGCTGGACGTTTTGGGAGAGGCATACTCCATGGGCCTCGAAAAACGCCAACTGCTTGATGAGCTGACCTATCTCGAGAATGAGGCGAAATATCACGCCGGAAGCCTGGGGCAAATCAAGAAGAAGGAACGAGCGATACTGGACATCCGGAATGAGCTTCTGGAAGCCGACGCAATCATGCGGAAATACGAATTTCAAAAGAACGCGCTTATCCAGGTGCTTCTGGATGTGCAGGAGCGTTTTCGATGGCTGCCGCGGCATATTTTGAATTGGATTTCCGGCCGGCTGAATATTCCTCTTCGGGAGATCTATGTTATTGCCAATTTCTATGAAGCTTTCAGCCTTGAGCCGCGCGGACGCCACATAGTTCAGGTTTGCACCGGGACCGCCTGTCACGTACGCGGAGCTTCGGAAACGCTGACTCGAATTTCGACAATGCTGGGGCTCCAGCCGGGTCAGACAGACAGCAAACAGGAATTCACGCTGGAGACGGTTCACTGCATTGGCTGCTGCGCGCTGGCACCGGTGGTTCAAATCGATTCGCAATATCATCGGGATCCACCCCGAAGCAAACTAGAAAAGATCTTTAAGTCACTGAAGAAGGAGGAGGCCGAAGAATGTCTCGCTTAGAAAAACCTGCAGATCTCGAAAAACTCAGAGATCAAATCGTTGCCCAGCGAAACTCCAAATCGAAATGGCTGGCGGTTTGCGCGGGCACCGGCTGCCGGGCGTATGGAGCCGAAACCCTGGCCGACTCTCTCGAAGAGGAAATTGAAAAACGCGGGATGGGAGAAACGGTCGGAGTCCGGCGAACGGGATGCCACGGCTTTTGTGAGAGAGGCCCCCTCGTTGTCGTGGAACCCTCAGGGCTCTGCTACCTGGGAGCGCAGCCGAAGAACGTCCCGGCGATAATAGACACGCTCAGCTCCGGGGATGGAGCGATCGACAAGCTTTTCTTTCAAGATGAAAGCGGCAAACCCATCAGCCATGTCGATGAAATACCGTTTTATAAGCACCAGAAAAGGGTCGTGCTCGAAAATAATGTAAGGATCGACGCATCCAGCATTCTGGACTACATAGCGGTTGGCGGATACTCGGCGCTGGCGAAAGCTCTCTCCGGAATGACTCCGGAAGATGTGCTCAACGAAGTAAAGAAAGCCAAGCTTCGCGGCCGCGGAGGCGGCGGATTCCTGGCAGGGAGAAAATGGGAAACTACCCGCAATGCCCACGGCGACCCCAAGTATGTCATCGTAAATGCCGATGAGGGGGACCCGGGCGCCTACATGGACCGCAGCATACTGGAGGGAAATCCTCATGGCGTTCTCGAAGGTTTGATCCTGGGCGCCTATGCAATCGGCGCCTCTGAGGGCTTCATTTATGTGCGTCAGGAATACCCTCTGGCCCGCAACCACGCACAGAAGGCTCTTGAAGAGGCAAGGGAGTATGGCCTGCTCGGCAAAAACATTTTAGGGACCGCCTTCTCCTTCGACGTGAAAATTCACCGGGGGGCGGGCGCATTTGTTTCGGGCGAATCCAGCGCTCTGATGAGTGCAATCGAGGGACATGTAGGCGAACCCCGCCCGAAATACATCCACACTTCGGAGAAAGGCATCTGGGGCAAACCTTCATGCCTGAACAACGTTGAAACCTGGGCCAATGTCCCCCACATCATCAATAAGGGCGCAGACTGGTTCTGCAGCATGGGGACCGAGGGGAGCAAAGGAACCAAGATATTCTCCCTGGTCGGAAAAGTGACAAACACCGGATTGGTTGAGGTGCCTATGGGCATCACGCTCCGCGACATTATTTTTAAAATAGGCGGGGGCGTGCCCAAGGGAAAGAAATTCAAAGCGGTCCAAACCGGCGGTCCCTCGGGAGGAGTGATTCCCGAATCGCTGCTGGATCTGCCCGTTGATTTCGACGAACTCACCAAGGTGGGATCCATGATGGGCTCCGGCGGAATGATCGTCATGGACGAAAACACCTGTATGGTGGACACGGCCCGCTACTACACAAATTTCCTTGCCCACGAATCCTGCGGAAAATGCGTCCCGTGCCGTGAAGGGGTGCGCCAGATGCTGATAATACTCAACAGGATCACTTCGGGTGAGGGCAAAGAAGGAGATCTTGAACTCCTCGAAGAGCTTTCGGAATTTATGGAAGCGGCCTCTCTCTGCGCTTTGGGCCAGTCGGCGCCTTTCCCTGTGAAAAGCACCTTGAAGTACTTCCGCGAAGAATATGTGGAGCACATCAAGGATAAGCGCTGCCAGGCCGGAGTCTGCAGCGCACTAATCGCCTATGATATTGACCAGGAAAAATGTGAGGCTTGCGGCGCTTGCCTGCGCAATTGCCCGGTTAACGCCGTTAACAAATCCGAAGACAAGGTTTTCACTATTATCCAGGAAAAGTGCATCAAGTGCGGCGCCTGCTTCACCGCCTGTCCGGAAAAATTCGGCGCGGTTATTAAGGTGCCCGCTTATACCATGCAGAAGCAGCCCGCCACAGCGGCCCTGATCGATAATAAAGCTTAATGAAAGGTCACCCATGGAAAACGTAAAACTAGAGATCGATGGCCGGACTATAGAAGCTGCGGAGGGGACAACGGTCCTGAAGGCAGCCCGGTCAATCGGGATCAAAATACCCACCTTGTGCGACGACGAAAGGCTCGAGTCCTACGGCGGATGCCGTATGTGCACGGTCGAGATCGAGACGAAATGGGGTCGAAAGAGGCTGGTGACATCCTGCGTTTATCCCGTCGAGGAAGGGCTCAAGGTCCAAACCAGCACGGAAAAAGTCGTTCGTATTCGAAAGATGATTATTGAGCTTCTCTGGCCCGCCTGGCAGCTTTATGCCAAGGAATATGGCGTCACCTCATCCCGATTCAAAACCGGGATGACGGACTGCAGCCTTTGCGGGCTTTGTTTGCGCTACTGCTCCGAAGTCAAAAAAGCCAACAGGATCTACTTCCAGGGCCGCGGCATCGAACGCAAACCGGCGCTTGTCGAAGGCTCGGAGCTTTCCTGCAGAGCCTGCGGAGAATGCTTTTCGCTTTGCGGCAGCGGCTGGATCGCCTCTCGTTGTTAAGTAGCCATCAGCAGTCAGCCGTCAGCAATCAGCAGTTGATAGTTATCATCTAATAAATGATAATCGACACAATTACTGACGGCTGATGGCTGACCGCTGAAGACTACTGACAGGGAGACGCTGACATGCGAAAAAATCGATCGGGTTCCTTTTCTCTTATCATCCTCTCATTACTCACAGTACTCCTCGCAATTCCAACTATCGCGAGCGCTCAGGCGGCGGCCGGCGTGCAAAAGGCCGAGGAGTATACGCCGACTGTCGGGCAGGAAGGCAAGGATGTCATCTGGGTGCCGACGCCGGATGAACTCGTCGAAGCCATGCTCAACATGGCAAAAGTCGCTCCCAATGATACGGTTATGGACTTGGGGTCGGGAGACGGGCGCATCGTAATAGCGGCCGACCATCCTGGGCCTGAAACCGGGCACGCGTGTCGTATCGCATGCATTCACCATGGACGACTGGCAGGCGGATCAAACCATCGAAAAGGAATATCGCACCGCTTATCTCTGGATAGTTCCCGCCAAAGCAGCAGGGCTCTGGACATGGCAGAGCGGACCATCCAAAGCCGAACTCAAGCTAAACCAGAAATTCCAAATGATTGACGGCACGCTGAAAATAAACGGGATGGAATCGCCGATCAAAGATGCGAAACTCCAAGGAGACCGCATAAGCTTCACCGCGGACGGCCAGGAGTATTCCGGGCAGGTCAACGGCGATCAGATCGAGGGTAGCGTCAAATCAGGCGGTGCCCAGAAATGGTCTGCCTCCCGCACCGCTGCGAAATAATCTGGAGGCAGGATCAAAACGGCGCGCGATTTTGCGCGATATTTTTGATAAAGCTGAAAGCATCGCCCAAAAATAAGTACATCAGTTGACTGTCATGCCCGTACCCCTGACCTTGAAGCAGGCGGGCAGGCACGCTATTTGCCATTAAATTATTATAAAAAGGGACGCTTTGGCTGCTGATGGGAACCAGATCGTCAATAAAGAGGCTTTATTGCGGTGCGTGACGGGATTAAATTTGATAAAGTACCGCCAATTAAAGGGAGAGATGCCTTGAAAAAGAAAATCTGCGGTTCTCTGATTGCCTTTTTTTTAACAGCCGCATTATTCGGCTTGTCCCAAGCAAAGGCGCCGGCGAAGGCGCCCAAGATAACAGTCCTGAATCCCATGGGACAGCCGCCGCCTATTGCGCTGGTCCCAATGGCCCCGCGTTTGGACACTCTGGATGGGAAAACAATTTACATAGTCGATGTTGGATTCACAGACACCCATCAGCTTTTCACCGAGATGAAGACGCTGCTGAGTGAAAAATATCCGAAAACTACCTTCATCGTTAAAACCAAAAGTGGGACTTACTTTGATGATGATCCCAAGCTGTGGGCCGAAATCAAGGAAAAGGGCGCAGGAATGATCATGGGAGTAGGCCATTGAAGTTCCTGTTCGCCAGCGACCGTCGGTCACTGCTTGACAGTTGAAAAACTTGGAGTTCCCACCGCCCCGGTAGTAACCCGGATGTTCAAGGATCTTGTAACTACCTATGCCGCTAAAAAGGGAATGCCCAATCAGCGCTTTACTTTTGTTCCTCACCCTATTACCGGCACACCTGCAGAAACATGCCGCAAATTCCTGCAAGGTAACGATCCGATCACCGGCAAACCCGTGCTGCAGGAAATTGTCGCTGCACTGACGACTCCACTCAGCGCTGACGACAAGAAAAAGGGATTTATCGAAATGCCCACGCCAAGGCTGGTAGATCCCGATGCAACGGAAAATCTGGAGCGCCTGTTTCTTGAAAAAGAATGGACGGACGGTCTTCCCATCATATTGCCAACGGAAGCTCGAGTCGCCGAGATGCTGAAAGGCACAAGCCACAAGGCGGACGAACCGGTCGGCAGAATGCAGGCGTCCTCTCCGCACCCTGCCTGGACTTACACGGTGGAAAAGGTTGCTGCCAATGCGGTCATGGCCGGCGCCAAACCGGAGCATTTCCCGGTTATCCTGGCCTTGGCAGCTACGGGAGTTCCCTCCATTTTCACATCCACAACTTCCTTTGCGAGAATGGTTGTCGTCAATGGGCCCGTTCGCAATGAAATAAAAATGAACGCAAAGATCGGCGCTCTTGGGCCGTTCAATCAGGCCAATTCGGTCATCGGAAGAGCCTGGACTTTGATGTCCATTAACCTTGACGGCGGTGCACATCCCGGCGAGGTGTACATGGGAAGCCAGGGAAACAACCTAATGTACAACAATATGTGCATGCCCGAAAACGAGGAGGAGCTTCCTGAAGGATGGAAACCTCTGCATGTACAGAAGGGATACAAACCGCAGGACAGCGTGGTCAGCACGTTCGGGGGCTGGGGGATTATTCATGCCGACCAGAGTTTCGGCAAGGACTTCTACAGCCAGATCCCTACCTGGTTAACGTGGATCAGCCCATTTTCCCCTGCGATGCTTCTCCTGGATCCGACTATCATCAAGCAGTTGAATGACAGAGAAGGATTCAAATCCAAGGAGCAGCTGATCGATTGGGTTCATAAGAATACACAGATCACGGTGGGAGAATGGCTGGACGATTTTTACTCCGTGCAAAACTTCATATTGCCCGGAGGCCGACAGGGGCGGGAGCCTGTCGCATCATGGATGAAGATGCCAAAGGACGCTAAAATCCCGCGGATTGCTTCTCCCAACAACATATCCATTCTGTCCGTCGGCGGCGGGACAAACCTGTTCTGGCAGGCTGCGGACTTCGGGTACATCTCCAGTGCTTCCGTTGATAAATGGAGGTAGAAACGTCTTAGGGGACACGGAATAACGCGGACGTTTTTTCCGCGTTATTCCGTGTATTCTGCGTACCCGGTCATTTTTATTTAAACTCTTTACATACTCCCCAATAGCTTTAGCCTCGTTGTCATTGATATTGCCACCCCGGTAAACAAAAAAACGCCACTGATTTCCCGATAAAGTGGGTGGAATCAGTGGCGTTAAAGGATCGACGTCCAAGATGCATCAACAAGTGTGGTGCGTCGTAATTGCAGGAGCATCTGGACTCCGGCATTTTAAAGGAAATATGAATTGTTTTGCAGTTACTTCATACGAATTCTTATGTACCTATCCGTACAACGCAGTACCCTAGATTTTTACGGGTCGACAAAGGTTTTCATTTGAATTTGCGCTCCGCCCGCATTTCATACATACGAACTGGGCATCCTTCACCAGCGCTTTATAATCGTTTAAACTATTTTCAACATAACCCATATTTACAAGATAGCACAGATGATCATCATGCATTGCACAGGGCATTTCGGGTTTTTTCATTTCTATCCTCCCTTTTATTACATGCTTATTGAACGACATTAACCGGCCGGTTCTGTTTATACGAAGCCGCGCAACATAGGTCGTAAACTCTATTTGCGCGGCTTCGAGTACAAATCAGGATTGCCCACGGAAAAATGTTACTTTTTCTTTCTGTCTTCTGCGGCAAGGATCTGCGAAGGCTGGCTCTCCAGGAACGCGAGATCCTCATCGCCCTTAAGCCAATCCGACACCTGACCGATCTTATCGCCGGTCTCGTAAAGAGCGGAATAGACAAGGCACTGCTTGTTCTCTTCATCGATAGCCATCTTGGCCTTATAACTCGTTTCGTATTTCAATTTATCGTGAATCTGGTCCAGAATCATATTGGCAATCGGGCAGACGTAAGGAACAACGCCTTCCGACTTGACCAGGACTTCCTTGTCATGGTGGATGCAGTCCTTTACTTTCAGCTTAAGCATGATCCCGTCAGGGCTGGTTTTATAGGTTATATCGGAGACGATTCCTGCCGCCTTCATCTCTTTGACACAGCTTTCGACGATTTCAGGAACATTGTTTCCCTGAATGCTCTTGGACCGGATAAAATCGGCGCCCACAAACTCACACTTCCAGTAGGCCATGCCGGAGAGTTCCTGGTACATGAGCGTCTCAAGCCTCGCCATTACCTCGTTGCAATATTTTATGCTATCCATCAGATCCTCTCCTTATTTCCAAATTTTTCCCAGTACACCATCTCCTCCAGCGCCAATTTGGGCCTTGGATGCTTGCGCTGTTCCTTGGGAAACCCGACTGCGAGGTAAGAGAGCACCTTGTAATAGCCCATGCCCAGCGGAATGCCCAAAATCTTCTTAAACCTTATGGCATCCCTCGTGCTGGCAACCGGGCCATAAACCCAGCAGGATCCCAATCCCTCGGCATGTGCCTGAAGGATCATATTTTCCATAGCTGCGCAAAGGTCATAGGGAACATCCACACTTCCTACTCGCAAATCTCCAATTATGGCAACGACTACCGGAGCCTGTTTGCAAAATTCGGACACTCTGCCGGAGTACATGAATTCCAGAACTTCCGCTCTCTTGACGGGATCTTCGATCCCTTCAAATCTCTGCTGCAGTTCATTGAGGCAGTACCAGGAGGTCATACGCGATCCGCTTCCCTGCCTGGAGAGATCACCAATCTTGTTTCTGGTTTCCTGGTCGCGGACAACGATGAATCTCCACGGTTGATAGTTCTCACCCGTTGGCGCCCATCGGGCCGCCTCAAGGATCCTGTCAATCATCTCATCTGGAACTGGATCCGGTTTGTATCTTCGGATACTCTTTCTCGATGTAAGCACATCCAGAAATTCAATGGCATTCATATGGATTTACCTCCAAGCTTGTATAAATGATTACGTGCCGGCTCTGTTGCGGAAGAATCTATGACGTAATGCTGGATAGATCCAAACCAGAATTATTAACAGAGCTCACTTTTCTAGGTCGAATCACGTCTTCTTGTCAACAAGAAAATGATTCCAATCAGGGCTGTTCCCTTGCATTGACACAACATATCGAGCGGATCTAATCGCCCAGCGAATCCGTGAACTTTATATATAGCCCGGACCGGGAATCCACGTCCAATATTTAGAATGTGAGGCGGTGATACAAAATAAATATCAAGAAAGCCTGAACCACAAAAACCGTAACGCAGCCTGTGGCCGCAACCAAAGATGACTGCATCTCGGATTACTGACATGTTGCCACTATGCCACTGCTGTCAGCTTCCAGCAACGGTCGGTTTGTACCGTCTTGACGCAGTTCCAGGCCGGCTGCGGGTATATAGCGGAGACGCTTTGATGAAGGACGGAAACAATCAAGCCCGGGTGAAGAAAGGAAAGATGGTTCGTCTGGACGTCCAGTTTGCGCCTGAGAAATTTGACGTTAAGTCTGAGGACGCTCTACACCGGCTGGCAATTCAAAGATCCGCTGAGAATGCAGTCTGGATGAGGCATTCGCAAATTGAAGAAGAAATGCGGAATACAATGCGGGGATTGGCAAAGGATAATTTTCAAGCGGAAATGAAATCGCAAGCGGATCATGCAATACGGCTCATTCGGGAAGCGGAATGGAGAGCCGAAACAGAGCAAGCTCAACAGAAAATCCAAACGCAAAAGAATCTTGAGCACCTGCAACAGGAAGGAGTGCCGTAGCGGACTGCGATGAGGCACAGCGTCATAATCACCCGCCTCCCAAGAATAAAAACTCCACGGATTGCACTGATTTCGCAGAGAAATAAAACAGCTATAGGTCGGTGAATTCAGTGCAATCCGCGGAGTTTTCCTATTATTGTTTCGCAATAATCATGCTCTTGATCTTGTCGTAGGTGGTCTGAGGCAGAATTTTCTTGCTGACGAGCTGGTTCTTTTTTGCATAGGGCCGCCCGTCAACAATTTTCTGCGAGTAGGCCTGGCCGATGCCGGGCAGCTTTCCCAGCTCCTCTTTGGAAGCGCTGTTGATATCGAGCAAAGCTGGTACCTGTGTCGAGGCTATCTGTGCATCTATTTTCGCCCCAGGTTTGATTTTACTGCTTTGAGCCAAACCAGTCGTCAGGCCCAAAAGCAAAATAGAGATCAAACAAGCAATCAATCGCCCTTTCATTTTTTCCCCCTATCCCAAAGTAACCTGATTGAAGATATTGCATAAATCAAGGCAATGTCAATCCACGCCCGCCGCGACTGCGATCCATTGGTTTGTTTGCTGATGTCACGGCTCTGCAGCCACAGGCGGCTCGCCGATTCCAGGCGTTCCGCCGGAGAATGTCTTAACCATTTTCGCCACTGGCCCGCGTCGGCCGTCATCACACCACCGATGTGAAGCTCGTTTGTTCCGTTCTGGTCGTGGCGCATTCATTACATTGCCCACCATCCACTTCATGCTTATCCGCGTTTTCCGCGCGGTCCGCGTATTCCGCGGCCTTCCAATTCAAATCGCGGAAACTATTATTTTTGCCCGGGGTGCATGAGCGTCTGCTTTAAACGCTGGACCTCTTCACGAAGCTTCTTTTCCCTGGAGTGAA
>JAHFUH010000385.1 GCA_023265215.1 Acidobacteriota bacterium | reverse complement strand
CGGCCACTCCATAGCTGATAATCCGGCATAGAGGTTTCAGTCCATACTTTTGGGCATCGGACTCAAGCCCGAGCACCATGGCTGCCGCGCTGTCTACTACGGCACTGGCATTCCCGGCGGTAATCACTCCGCCCGCCTCGAAAGCAGGGAACAATTTCGCCATGCCTTCGAGGGACGGATTTTCCAGAATGTGCGTATCGTATTTTACAGTGATGGGTTTAGCGGATCCGCCCTGCTCGACTATAACGGGCTCGATTTCTTCGTCGAAGTGCCCCGCATCACGCGCCTTTTTTGCGTTCGCGTGCGAGCGGTACCCAAAGCGGTCGCACTCTTCTCGAGTAATTCCATACCGCCGTCCCAATTCCTCGGCAGTGTTGGCCATCGAAAACTTGGCGCTCGGATCGTACAGACACATCAAAAGCGAATCCTGCAAAGCTGTGCCGGGCGGAAGAGTTTTGGCATCAATGGGGCCATATTTCTGGACCACATTCCCCACCGATTTCCCCCGCAGGTTATAGATGGTAAACGGATATTGCATGCTCTCGGCACCGCCCACAACATAGAAAGGCCTCTCTTCGTCATGCCGCAATCCCGCCAGCGCCATTTCCGATGCAACAGAGATCGCTTCCGCTCCGCTGCCGCAAATACGCGCCACCGTGAGAGCCGGCACATCATTGGGAAGCCCGCCACGCCACCGCATGCCCTGAGCTCCGTAGATGGAGTCCCGATGACTGTGCGCCGCCATACCCATAACCATCCCGCCAATCATCTTCGGATCAATGGCCGTGTGTTTCAGCGCCGCCTTAACCGCAAGGCCGCCAAGCTGAGTGGTCGTAAAACGCGTGAACAAACCCGGCGCTTTGTTGTTGAATAAAATATCTGCTCGCGGCAGCCTGCGGCCGCCGTCGAGAATGACGATCGATCTGTCTTTCGCCATAGCTCAGTCTCCCTCCTACTCGTGCATGAAGGCCGCCGGTGTACGCGGGCCATTGGTGGTGAAGTTTTTAATGCCTATATCCGCATCGACAGTTTCCTTGGAATCTGCGAAGGCTTTGGCTTCAACCTTGAGTCCCTCATCAAGCGGAAGTTGAAGTCCCTTCTTCACAGCGCCTACCAAAATGGCATCTATAAGCAATGAACGGTGCCCGAGATCCACGTCAGGAATCGGGTCGGGGACGGCAACAGGAGCAGGACTTACGGCAGCCAACTTGACCCTTCCGGCAACATGGTCCCGGATCAAATCTTTCGCCGCCTGCACTGGATCGGCTGCCGGTTTGCCGGCCGCCCACCCTATTTTGCAGGCTTCCTCAGAGCCGACGGTCCGCGCGGTTCTCATCAGTTCCAGCGCTTTTTCCACACCGACGAGGCGAGGCAACCTCTGCGTCGCGCCATTCCCCGGAATAATGCCAAGGTTGACTTCCGGCTGACCGAAAAGCAAATTCTTGCCGACTACACGAGCATGGCAGGACATGCAAAACTCCGCGCCGCCCCCCATGACAGGCCCATCAACGGCTGCAACAATGGGCTTTTTCATGTTCGCAATGACTTTTTGGACCGGATAGGCTTTGTAGCAAATTCCTTCCGTCTCTTCCCTTGTGTTCAGCAAAGCCAATTCGTTTATGTCTGCACCCGAAAGCGGTCCGCCGTATCCAGTGAAAACAACTCCCTGGATGCTGGAATCCTTGTCCAGACTCTCGAAGACCGTCTTGAGTTCCTGGACCGTCTGCATGCAAAGGGCATTTTTGACTTCGGGTCTGCGGACCGTCACGATTGCAACATTGCTTTCGCGCTGAATCGTGACATCCCGCAAATATTCGGGCAGTTTTTTCTCCGCAATACACTTGGGAACAGGGAATCCGGGATGCGCCTTGGCATATGTTTGGCACAGCTCCGCCACCCTATCAGCACCGAGCTTTTTCCCAAGATCCAGCGTCCCTTCATTGAAGCCAAGCGACATTCGGAGCAGCCAGTTAAGATCAGACGCCTCGCACACGCCGTTTTCAGCCACTGCATAGGCTCGGCCGAGCAACACGGCCAGAATTCGATCCATTACCTGCTTCGCCTGCGCTTCTGTGTGCGTAGAATCTTCAGGAACCCTGGGATTGCGCCATCTGGCCGTCCCCTGCTTCACCAGCAATGCGGGCGGTGCAAACCACCCTCCGCCCACTTCCTGCATCAATTCCTGGATGTGCGCTACCAGTACGTTGCCATTCGTCAGATCCATGACGTTGAGCGGCCCGCCCCCCCCGATCGCGCTGTTGACGATCTGGTCCACCTGGGCAGGCGTGGCAACCCCTTCCTCTACGATACGCACCGCTTCGCAAATGTAGTTGCTGAAAACATCATCAGCGGCAAAGGCGACCACATCCGCCGTCGCGATCGGCACCTTGCCGAGTTTCTGCATCACATCCAACATCTTTGTGCTGATTCGCGCGTCCGTTCCCGAAGAAACAACCTCGATCGGCAGGGCGCGCCAGGCCGGATAGAAAGGGTGGTTTACAAAGCATCGTTCCGGGTGTAACGCTTCCGCGGCAATCCACGCTCTTGGAATGGCGGAAGTAGCGAACCCTATGAGACAATCCGCCCGGACGATTTGTTCGAGATTTCTTAAGATGATCTTCTTGATTTTGAGTTCTTCTGTAGCTGCTTCGAGAACGTAGTCGCAGCTTGCAAGATCTTTCATGTCCATCGTCGGGATAAGGGCGGCACGTGTTGCGTCAGCCGCTTTCTGGCTCATCTTCCCTCGGGATAGAGCCTTGCCGATATAACCCTCAATTCTTCCGACTCCGGCGTCTAGGGCCTCCTTCTTGATATCCAGGAGGTAAACCTTTCCTCCCTCCCCTGTCACTAGAGAAGAGAGGAATCCATACGCCAGGTCGGGACCTATGGATCCCGACCCTATGACTCCTACAATCATTGTAGACTCCTTTCCGCCTAACGGCCGGCTCCAAGTAAGAGAACGAGTTGACTAATTCCAGCCGTGTGGCGCGGATTACAGCGCGTTATTACGTGGACGAAGTTCAATTATGCCTAATCCCAATAAGCCGTCCACGTCTGGCAACCGGCATTGAGTTTAAGCCGGCGGCTTGTCCTTCATTACATTGCGTTCTACGAATTCCTGTCATGCCTGCAAAGCTTTACAGCCAAATGATTTCATCTAAAGACCAAGAAAACTTAAATCCCTGGAATTTAATCATTGCCGGCGGATTTTCAATATCCTCGGCATAGGAAAAATGCCTGGCTCCATTGCTCTTTTGATTGTTTAAAAGCAGCAGCTTTTCTGAGACTGCTGCCCCCAAAAATTATCAAAATAGCGGGGTCTACATTCCACTAGATGGAACGGCATTGTCAAGGGAAAACCGGCCTATGCGCGTATAGCAATTGAGGCTAATTTTCTTCTTAAATTTCTGCGCGGAGCATAAGGCCGGCCGCCAAAATATATGTCAATTCCTGAGTTGGTAACGCGCCCTTGAATATGGGTTTTTTCCTTGACATTATTGTTCCATCTGATGGAATGTAAGATGAGCTCTTATCGAGCATATCGCGCTTTAGCCGTGGTGAGGCTGGAAGACGGTATGTTGCGGTGGAGCTGGTTTTTTATTGAGGTTGTAAGAATGGCAAAAAAGAAAACGCTGACAAACAATGTAAAATGTCCGGTTTCGGGCAAACCATGCATAAATTGCGCTCTCTACAGAGGGAAGCACTTTAACATTTGCTTTCAGGATCATTATAAAGGAGATAATACAAAGCTCACTGGTCCGTTAAAAAGTATGGGTTATCCTGCCTCGGCACGCATAGTCAAATGTGAGAACTGCTCTACCGGATACGTAGTGGTTAATTCCTAGCCGGCAAAGCATCATCCTTTAATGACCCACAGGCATCTAATCACTGTCAATTTAGGCAAGCTGTCCATATTGGGACGCCCAAGATTGGAACTAAAGCCGTGGGGACAATAGGGCGAGGAAGCCTTTTGAAATGGTAGAAGTGCGCAAGAATTCCCGGACAGCTTTGCTTCATAATAGAATTCCTCCTTCTATTTGAAATCCGGGCAAAAGTATTGGAATTTAGCAACTAAAACAGGGCCGCATACTGGAGAATTGAGCATAGAAGCGGTTTACTCTTCTATTTTGTTCATGACAGGTACCCGTTGTTTCCTTTGCCGCCCTCGGGGGAGAGAATAAAACTGTAAAGATAAGGGGGTCCAAGCTGAAATGAAGACCATTACAACTGATTTTGATTATTTACCTGCTACAACAGTTGAGGAAGCACTCGATCTGCTTTCTCAACACAAGGATGACGAGTACAGAATCCTCGCGGGCGGTCAGTCCTTAAACACCGCGATGAAGCACAGATTGATTGCTCCTGAATACATTATTGATATTAAGGGCCTTTTGGATTTGGATTACATCAAGTTCGATGAAAAGGAAGGCCTGAAGATTGGCGCTTTGGCCACACATCGGTCTCTTGAGAAGTCACCGATCGTTCGAGAAAAGTACGGTGTGCTTTGTGAGATGGAAGAGAATGTTGCCTCGGTCGAAACACGGAACTGGGGTACAGTGGTTGGCGATCTCTGCAACGCCGACCCTGCTGCAGATCCTGCGCCACCGCTAATCGCACTGGATGCAAAGCTGAAGATCGCCAGCAAAGGCGAAGCGAGAACGGTTGATGCCGCGGAATTCGCCGTGGACTTTTTTGACACCGCCGTCCAGCCTGGCGAGATGGCTACGGAAATTCAGATTCCCGTCCTGCCTCCGAATACCGGCGTGTATTTCACAAAATACTCTCAGATGCTGGGAGATTATGCCCTTGCATCTGTGGCGGTATTAATAACTCTCGATAACAAGAAGGAATCATGCACCAACGCCCGAATCGGTCTGGCCGGTGTCGGTTCTACGCCCATCAGAGCGAAGAAAGCTGAAGAAGTTCTAAAGGGCAAAAAGATCACCGAAGCTCTGCTGGCTGAAGCGGCCGAGGTGGCGAAAACAGAGATTAGCCCCGTATCCGGTATCGAAGGATCGGCGGATTACAAACGAGAGTTGGCAGGAACTTTGCTGAAACGAGTGGGAAAAGTTGCCTTGGAGAGAGCACAGAAGGCCTAATTCCATGATAAATGGGGGAACGTTATGAAACGGGAGTTAAATATTGTTGTAAACGGGGAGTCTTACAATTTCTTTATAGAACCCAAGACTCTCTTAGTTCAGGTCATAAGGGAAATGTTGGGAATGAAGGGAACCCATCAGGCTTGTGACAGCAGTTCCTGTGCAGCGTGCACCGTAATAATTGAGGGGAAAGCCGTCAAATCCTGCTCCATTTTAGCGCTGCAGGTGAACGGGAAAGAAGTTACGACCATTGAAGGTTTGGCCGATGGCACCAAGCTGCATCCAATCCAGCAGGCTTTTATTGACAATTGGGCATTCCAATGCGGATTTTGCACCTCAGGACAGATCATGGCTGCCAAAGCATTCTTGGATGAGAATCCCAACCCGACAAGGGAAGAAATACAAATGCAGATGGATGGCCATATCTGCCGTTGCACCGGGCACAACATGATTAATGAAGCCATCCGGGATGCGGCGAAGAGATTGCAGTCACTGGAGGCGGCAAAGAAATTGCCGGCGCAAAGGAGTATGCAGCCACAAAAGTGGGCGCAGA
>JAHFUH010000384.1 GCA_023265215.1 Acidobacteriota bacterium | reverse complement strand
AGCCATGAACAGATGCTTTTACCTCAGCCGTCTTCATCTTCCACTCCATGGCTTTACCATCGTGCTTATGTTTGCCTTGACTTGGAGCAGTCTCGCATTCTGCGGCGAAGAATTCATCAAGGCAGTATGGGCAGGTAATCTGGAAAGGGTCGAGGCTCTCCTCAAAAAGAATCCCGATCTAATTGCCGACAGAACCTTACACGGATGGAAACCTTTGCACATAGCTGTTCAGCAAGGCAACAAGGAACTCATGGAAGTGCTGCTTGCAAACCATGCCAATCTTGGTGCCGTGGACGATCTCTGGGGTGCGACGGCTTTGCATTTAGCTGCCGGACAAGGCAAAAAAGGAATGGCGGAATTACTGCTGGCCCATAGAGCGGATGCCAATGTCAAAGACAAATTTATGGGCCGTTCGCCTTTGCACTATGCTGTTGCGGGGGGTTACAAGGAACTGGTGAAATTACTGCTGGCCAACAAAGCCGATATCAATGCCAAGGACAAAGATGGCGCAACGCCTCTGCACTATCCCGATGTCTTGATATATCAAATTGATCCCAGATCCTATCGCGATGAATATGACATAAAACCTTTGATCCCATCAACCGCCAAACAAGGTGTGGCAGAATTTCTGCTGGCTAATGGAGCGGATGTCAACGCCAAGGACAACGACGGCAGGACACCTTTGCACAGAATGGCGGAGACGGGCGGCAAGGAATTGATGGAATTGCTACTGGCCCGTGGAGCCTCGGTAAATGCCAAAGACAAGTTCGGCGCGACGCCTTTGCATTATGCCGTTCGGGGAGGACACAAGGATGTGGCTGAATTGCTGAGTCAGCACAGTGGCCACGAATAGATTTTGTCGTAAGAGGCACGCTTCCTCGAAGAGGATTTCTGGACAATCGCCCGGCAATTTCGCTCCGCACGTTACCACCTAAATGAAATTACTCCGGTCGGGCAATCAACTCCTGATGGGCTGGAACGAACACGAAAAGAGAGAAGCAATTCCTATTGCCAAAATTAGGGGAGCCTCATATGCTGACCTGTACAAGCGAACTATCCGAAAACTTCTTTGGAGGCTGGCAAAATGAAAGCTGTTTTTCTCAGCATCTGTGGGTGTCTTTTATTATCAGGCTCTCTAATAGCTCAAATAGTCGATTCTACTGTCTGCGACATATTAACAAATCCTCAACAATTGGATGGAAAACTTGTCCGGGTAAAGGGCACTGTGATTGTCGGATTTGATGAATTCGTGGTCAAGGATCCCAGCTGTGGCCAGTCCCTTAATGCGGTTTGGCTGGCCTATCCTGAGGGATCCAAAATGAAAGCGGGGCCGGTCGCCTTTTTAGGACTCCAACTCAGCAAGAACAATTCAGCCGCCTCGGCAACATCACAGCGAGTCTCAGTGGCGCTCGATAAAAACAAAGATGTGAAGCAGTTCGATTCCCTCCTCTCGACTCCGTATAAAGGAAAGGGGATGTGCCCAGGATGCGTCCGTTACACTGTTTCTGCCACACTCATTGGTCGTTTGGATGGCGTAAACGAGGCAGGGGTAAAGCGCGATAGTTCAGGACGATTCATCAGCGCAAATGGTTTCGGGAATTTAAATCAGTACAAAGCCCGCATCGTTCTTCAATCAGTCAGCGAGGTGTTGCAACAGGAAATCGACTACTCGAAAACTGAAGCTGCGACAAAAGATGACGCTCAGCAGGAAGCATCCGCAGGAGATCCGGTTGCCGCAGCACATCAGGTTGCACGTGCATTTGAACCCGGCAGTGAAGCAGGAGATCAAATTGAAAAAGCCGCAGCGGCATATGGCAAAGAAGGCGAAGATAACGGCGTACAAGTCGGATTCGGCACACTCAATGAACTCACAAAGGACGATGAAGCTAAGAGCAATCACGATTCGCCTGATGGTCTGGTCTTTAACTGTAAGTTCGATATGGAACGCCTTAAAGGAGATGGGCTCACAAGAGCCATATCCCACATTGGAACGCACATTGCCGATCTTCGCTCAAAGTCCTCAAACATGAAGAGTGCCTATGACGCGGAATACCATGCTTGGCAAACGACAATTCTGAGCGCCATCGGAGGTCGGCAGAAAACGCTTGTCGCACCTGGAGGATTTTTACTTTGGGACTCCAAGTGGCCGGCTGATATTCGAGGCAAAATGATCGATGAATCAATTTCCAACCTATTAACCAAGTGGCTATCTATCAAGAACTGATCACTGCTTGGATTGGGAGTTAATCCACAGAAACTCGGCAGCCAAGAAAATGTACGAGGGTCTCTTCCAAGGGCAAAGAGCGGCGGATTCGGTTATTTCCCACAATGCGACTTCTTGGGATCCAGTTTTAATGTATCCAGCTTTTTACCGCATGGGAGATTTAAAATTAAAGGAACGAACCATAGGAAATTGCGTATCAGCAAAATAATTGTCGAGCTTCGTTTTGCAGTGCACTCAAAATTGAGGCCAATATGGGTCCAGCCCAAGACAAAAATAAGTCAATAAAAGTAATCTTGTTCCTAATGGCTCTTGTCCTCTGCATTATTGGCTTCTGGCGCTTTTTCCCTTCCAAACGGTTGAATCTCGGCAAGCTCCAAAGGGAATCAGCATCGCAAAGCCAAGTCATTGGAAAGGAGAACGTTGCGAATAAACTGGAAGGAGATGTTGGTAACATCGAAAGATTTGATCAGAGCGCGGGATCGGCCTCATTACAGAGCGCCCGTTTGGCGGTATGCGTGATTGACGCACAGAGCCGGGAAGAGGTTAGATCGGGTCGCATAAACATTTCAAAGGAGCCAATTGAAACTGTCATTCTCACTGCAGATTTAGGTAAAACCGGATGCGCTGAATTTACTCTCGATCCAGGAAGATACGTACTCAATTGCCGAATTCCCGGATTTTATGGCGGAGGAAGCAACGCGCTGGAGATAGAATCAAACACTGATGATGTTCGAAAAACCATAGAGCTTTACAGATCTGTAGCGGTCAAAGGCATCGTTAAAAACTCCTCCAATCAATTTCAACCGGATGCAGTGGTCATCTGCGGCAAATCAGCCAGCGCAACCTCATTTGCTCCTTTCGGGCTACCAGTGAAAACCAACAAGTCTGGAGAATTCAGCATTGACTGGCCATCGAATCAGAATGGCATAACTATCTATGCGTCAAAACCGCCCTTCGGCATTGCGAAATTAGGGCCATATGATGTGAATGAGATTGAGAAAAAGCGTCTGGAGATCGTTCTTCCGAAAGAGGAAAAGACGGCAACAATATCCGGGCGAATAACCGATTCGGGAATGAAACCCATTCCGGAAGCAACAGTCCTCTTCCAGCCAATGCCCACTTTCAATCCATCTGACCTTGGAATGCCAATGGCATCTATTTACTTTCACAATACCGTTAAATCCGATAGCAGCGGCTATTTTTAACTACCAGTTCTGGTTGAGAAAAATGGGACGCTTCAAGTATTTGTCAATGGCTTTGAGCCCTATAGGGAGCAATTATTGCATGGTGTCGCCGAAAACATTATGAAAGATGTTCATCTTGAAGCTCGCTCAGCATTTTCCGTGCATGTAAAAGACTCCTTCGGCAATCACGTGGATGGATTAAACATCAAAGCGGAGCATGCAAGTGTTGGTCGTTTAGGCCCAGAATCGGATCAATATTACGTAGCCCAATATCCCGCTAAGATATACGCCGATGGTATTAGCCACAACTTAGGCATTTCTGAATTGAAACTCATTGAGAGTAATCAAAAGGATATTACTTTGAATTTAGGACGCTGTGAGATACGGGGAGAGGTCGTCGATGAACACAAACTTCCTATTAAAAATATCACAGTTATGGTCAATTCGGTCGGAGGGAAAGAAGACGATTCCGGTTTGCGTGTTTCCGAATATGTGCAATTCTACTCGGAATTTGGCAGATTTACTCTCAAAAATCTAATTTCAGGAACCTGCTCAATGACTATTACGGCCAATTCCAATGTGCGAGAAATATTTGAAAAAAGAATACTTGAAATAAATCTCGAAGAAGGCACGATTGCCAAGCCTCTTATCGTACTCATAAAAAAACGTTAAAACTGCTTGCTTAAAGAAAGTTCAGAATTCCAGGCATAAGATATATATTTTCAATAACATAGATCCGCTTTTGCCATCTAACTCCCGAGAAATGGCAATCTGGGAAGCTTGGAAATCAGTGGCGGAAGGAGCTGCAATCTTGAATCGGGGGTTCCAAAGAGCAAAAATCGAGTTTCCCACAATGCGACTTCATGGGAGCTATGGAAATATCACTTTCGCGGTTAGCGCGTTCTGCCTCCAGGCGAAGTGCTTAATATGAGTTGCTGAGGAGGAATGATGATCAAATATTATTTCGCGTATCGCAGCGGCGTCGGCTTAAAATAATTGTCATGCAAGCATGATAATCATATATGCGATCTCCAATATTCCATCACCTCCCTTGCCAGATCTTCAACCTTAATGCTATCGCCATATATCTTTTTTGCATCACCAGATAAAGTAACAAAGAGCCATGTTGCCCAAGCACCATCTTTCCACGTACCGGATTTCCAAGCATCCTCAGCCCATGCCCCACCTTTTGAGGAATTGATAACTGAATTAAGCTGCGGACTTCTTGGCTCAAAATGCTTTGCGCCAACCGCCAAATGCTCGCATATCTGCATCAGTGGCGTTTGTTCTCGAATCTGATTTCGAATAGGAGAATCTTTTATGTCTGGGTACTTCCATTCAATCATATGCCATGCCGTTACGAAAAAATTGTAGGCAAAATACGGATTTGTTGGCTCAGAAGAAAGCTGTCTGTACTCCCATTCTAATATTTTAAAGAGATCAGATGGATTATTAAGTCCGAACACTCCTTTCATAGACTAATCTCTCCATAAATTACAGCATACCGTTTGAGTTCAGTGGCGGCACGTTTGTTTTGCGCCGTCCGTTGAAGCGAAGGCGAATTCGCCCAATCGTTACCAATGCCAAAGTTCAGGGGTGGCGGATGGCAGTACACCCCAAGTAACCAATTCCTGCTCAATTGCAGCGATGTAATCTCGACATTTTCGCTGTGCCAGGTATGTTCGTTGATGGACACTTTGGTTCCGGTCAATGCGGCCGGCATCAATGAGAGCCCAATCCACCCATGGCAGCGCTGAGCGACTATTCTTAATCAGTGCTCCCAGTCGATTGTCCTTGCTCGAAAACTTTCCTTCATCACGGATTTGCCGGAGAGTTTCTTCTAATACTAAAAATGCAGAAGCGAGAAGCAGGTTAAAGCAAAGGTCTCGGATACCAGCTTGGTTGAATCCCACAACGAACGTGGCCACGTTGCAATTACCTACAATGATATTGCGAGAATTGCGAACGAACTCCCATCCATCGCGGGCATCATTAAGTGCAGTTGGGTCGGTGATCATAATCGGTCATCTCTCCAGCCGAACGCTTGAGACTCAGCCGCGGCATGCTTTGTGCGCCCAGCCGACGTGCCGCTCGTCTGCAGCAGTGGCGTGTTAGGCCAAATGAATAATGCCCCAGGAAGACAGCTGATTTTCGACGGCTGCAATCTCATCCCAACACACCTTAGCCTCATAGAGCGCCCCATCGTGAGCAACCGTGTTTCGCAAATGAACGCCGTCTCGAACCT
>JAHFUH010000383.1 GCA_023265215.1 Acidobacteriota bacterium | reverse complement strand
GGGAGGTTGGAATACCGCCATCCTGGGGATACGCCTCAAGGTGCCCAACGGGCTTAGTCCGATCAAAGTTTCAATTTTTCTGTTTTTGCTGATCCAGGTTATCTGGTGGTGGGCTTCCAGCAACGAGGCAAGAATCGCCTCATTACGTTTTTTCAAAAGGATCTGGCCGGGGCTGGCAGGATTCCTGGCGGGATATTTTCCTGTATGGCTCGGAGGCTGGCTGGGCTGGTACGAGCGCTCCTACGGAGTGCAATTCAAAATTATGGCGGCTCACAAGCTTCCCGCGCACATGTGGAATGCGGCTGTGACCTTTCTGCCTGAGTTTTTATTGAGTTGGAATCATCCGCTGGGTGTTATTGGCCTTTGGACAAGCATGCTGGCCGGTTTGGCTTATTGCGTAGTGAAATTTAAAAATGCCCCGTGGAGTGAATGGCCGCTTGGTATTCCTTCACTGCAATGGATTCCCTGGATTATGGCTGCCGGGAACCTGATCTACATGTTTGTTGCCGACCGGGTTTATGGAGCCCTTGTTCCGCGCTACGCTCTCTTCACGCTTGTCGGTTTTTGCATGATCCTGGCGGATGCCGCGCAGAGTCTTTGGCGAAAGCCGCTCCAGTCGCGAGTCGTCCAGGTTATCTGGCGGACGGCTGTGGTTTTCGCATTTTTCCTTTTGGGAACGGCATATTACCTGGATGGGAAAACGACAGTCCGGCAAATATCCGCCCAGCCGGATCCGAGGCCGAAAGCTCGAGAGCTTATCGCCTCGGAGTACCATGTCTGTTATGCGGATTATTGGTTTGCCTACAAATACGAGTATCTGACAAACCGAAAGGTTCTGTTCATCCCGTATCACTCCGAAGACCGTACTCCGAAAAGGAGCCGGCGCCTTGCTGATTCGCCGGAAAGAAAATGCCTTGTAATGAAAAACGACAACGATCGTATAATTGAATCCGAGGGTAGCAATTAACCGTAAAGGAGAAACTATGAAAAAAGCGTTTTTGTTGGTTGCTGTAGTCCTGTGTCTCGTAACAGTTGTTTTTGCCGCCGCCGATTTCAGCGGCACCTGGGTCCTTGATCCGGCGAAAAGCGATGCGCAGCAGATGGGGCGCGGCGGCGCAGGCGCCGGTGGTGGCGGTGGCGCGGGTGGTGCGGGCGGTCCCGGCGGTCGTGCCGGTGCCGGCGGTGGCGGTGCAGCGCAGGAAATGACTATTACAATGTCGTCCACTGAAATGACCATCAGCCGCGCTGCGGCCGGCGGTGCCAGCGAAACCAAATACGTGCTGGACGGCAAAGAAAACAAGATAACCCAGCAAAACGGCGAAACAAAATATAAGGCGGTTTGGGATGGCGGAACCCTGACCATCTCAGGAAGCAGAACCTCCCAGCGCGGCGGGGAAAGACCCATGAAGGAAGCCTATTCCTTATCCGCGGATGGCAAGGCGCTCACCGTTGCAAGTACCCGCTCCGGCCAGCAGGGCGAAACGATCAGTAAGCGCGTGTATAACAAAAAATAAGGATGTTACTGCATTGCGCTCTGTCGGGCTCCTCGACGTACTGTCGAGTATGGCTGCGGAGTCCTCTGCCGCGCTGGCTGGAACGCGCCAGATGCGCCTTGTATCCATGCCGGTCTGCGCAACCTCGCTACGAAATTCAGTGAGAATTGCGGGCTAGCGCTGAAAGCGCGGCACAGCAAAGCCCAGGGTGGAAGAGCAAGCGCAGAGAGCTCTGGAACCCTGGGTTTTGGACCAGCGTAGTGTTAAGCCCTGTAAGGGCGAAACAGATTTATACTTCCTGCTTCGCCCTTACAGGGCTCTCCTATTTTCCCTCCTAACCCAGGGTTTCGGCCGCTTTGCGGTCTTCACCCTGGGCTTTGCTGCGCCGCGCTTTCAGCGCTAGCCCTACTCTCTCTTAGCTTGACGCGTATGCCTGCCAGGGCGGCACCGCCGGCCGGGCTGCTTCGCGCCTTCGGCGCTACGGGGCATACGCCTTAGATTTGCGAGCATGCTCTCCGGGGCGCAGGTCGGTTGGTCTCTGTAAAGCTATTCCATTTCAATTTAATCCAGCTTTTTGCGGAAACGAAGGGCGCTCAGGCCCAGGATAGCCACGCCAAAAACCAGGAGCGCCGCCATATTCTTCCAGAGAAACTGAATTCCTACACCCTTCAGGAAAAGATCCCGCACAATTTGCATGAAATAGCGGAGCGGATTCAAGCAGGTTAAATACTGGACAACCTCCGGCATGTTGCGCACGGGGAAGGCGAAACCGCTCAGGAGCATCGCCGGCATGAAAAAAAAGAATGAGGACATCATTGCCTGCTGCTGCGTCTGAGAAATGGTCGATATAAAAAGGCCGACGCCCAGCGTGGACAATAGGAACAACACGGAGCAGCCGAAAAGAAGCGGGATGCTTCCGCGGATTGGAATGCGGAATACGAGAAGCGCCGCGACCACTACAACCGCAACTTCAATCAGCCCGATAAAAGCGAATGGCAACAGCTTGCCGATGACAACTTCGACCGGTCTTACCGGCGTGACCATCAGCTGTTCCATGGTGCCGATTTCCTTCTCCCTCACAACGCTCATGGATGTCAGCATTATCGTGACGAGTGCGATGATGTTGACGATAACTCCGGGGACGAAGTAGACCCGGCTCCGGAGATCGGGGTTAAACCATACACGGGATTGCGCCGTTAGAACCGGCTGGACAGATGGGACGATTGTTCCGGTCATACGGGCTTTGGGCCGCGAGGCCAATAGTTTGCCGCTGTAAGCAGCTACGACCTGGCTCGCATAGCCGGATATGATCGAAGCGGTATTGGAATTTGTTCCGTCAATGAGGATTTGAACCGTCGCGCCGCCTCCGCGCAAAATATCGCGCGAAAAATTGGGAAGAATGCGGATCACGGCTTGCACGCTGCCGTGATCCATCAGGCTGCGCGCCTCGTCCTCGCTGGCGGGGATAGCAGTGATTTGGAAATAGCGCGAGCCCTGCAACTCCGCCAGGAAATTCCGGCTTTCCGGAGTACGATCCATATCCACCCAGGCCGTGCGGGCGTTTTCCACATCCAGGTTGACTGCATAGCCGAACAGAATGAGCTGAAGAATCGGCGGCCCGAACAGCAGCGCACGGGAGCGCGGGTCTCGAAAAGTCTGAATGAATTCTTTCCTGATTATTTCCCTGATTCTATTCCACATTACAGTCAAGCCACTTTCTGCCTGAGACTTCTTATTGCAATCAGAAAAACCAGCGCTGCGTATACGGTCAGGAAACCAACTTCCAGGTACAGGACTTCCACCCCGACCCCGCGCAAAAAGATCCCCTTGAGAATTGTAATGAAATAGCGCGTGGGGAATAGATAGGTCGCAACTTGAACGGGGAGAGGCATGTTCTCAATGGCGAATACAAAACCGGAGAGGAGAAAAGCCGGGAGGAAGGAAGTCAGCATGGCGACCTGATATGCGAACAGCTGACTCCGGGAAAGGGCCGAAATAAGAATGCCCCAGAAGAGGGCTCCGATCAGGAACAGGCATCCGGTTAGAATCAGGAAAAGATAGCTTCCCCGCTGAGGCACGTGAAAGATTGCCACCCCGACAATAATGGTGAGCAGCATATCGATCACTCCAAGAACGAAATAGGCGCTCATTTTGCCCAGCGCAACTTCAGACGGGCGCAAAGCAGTGGAGAGAATCTGTTCCATTGTTCCCATCTCCCATTCGCGGGCCAGCGTAAGTGAAGTGAGAAGAGCGCCAATAATCATAAGGATGATCGCGATCAGACCCGGAACGATGTAATTCTTGGACTTCAGCTGGCTGTTGTACCAGACGCGCAGACGCGCTTCGACGGGAGCATGTGCAAACCCGCCTCCCCCGCGGTTTTGAGCCCGGGAGCGGAGACTGGCGGCAAAGGACTGGACAATCCCGTTCGCATAGCCCAGCGCGATGGAAGCCGTGTTGGAGTCGCTCCCGTCAAACAGCAGCTGTATTTGTGGATTTTTGCCCGACAGAAGATCCTTTGCATAATCATTCGGAATGACAAGCCCAAGAATGCACTCGTCGCCGTTCACTTTCTTGTCGATTGCGGCATAACTGCCGGTGGCGCCCAGCACGCTAAAATAACGGGATCCTTGAAAACGGGAGATCAATTCACGGCTTTCCGGGCTCAGGTCGGAGTTATAAACGACGGTGGGTATTCGGTCGACGTCCAGCGTCAAGGCATAGCCGAACAGGAGAATCATCAGGAGAGGCAAAGCCAGGGCCATCACAAGGCTTCGGGGATCCCGCAAAATGTGCAGGAATTCTTTTCGGGCAACGGCTCGGGTTCTCCGGAGATTCACAGGATATGCTTTTCTGGTTTGTAGTAGCATGTCAACCAAATTAGTCGTGGCGGCCTTGCGGGTTTCCGTTTCCTGTTTTTACTCGGGGTCGGTATCGGGGTCGGCATCGGCTTTTAATAAACCGTCCACGATCACGATCACGTCCACGTCAACGCAAACGTTCAAGAGGAGTCTGGATTTTGCAGTGCTATCCAAAAAGAATGCTATTCTTTTTCTGCGGATCGGTGTTACAAAGGGAGAAAATATGGACTCGTCTAAAACTCAGCTATTCGTTTCCAAAGTGTGGAACGATTCCGTTTTGCCGGAATTGATGGAATTCATCCGGATACCAAACAAATCTCCCCTGTACGATCCTCAGTGGCAGGAACACGGCTATATGGACAAGGCCGTCGCGCTCATCGAGAAGTGGTGCCGGGAACAAAAAATCGCCGGGATGATTTTTGAAGTAGTGAAACTTGAAGGGAGGACGCCTTTGCTGTTCTTGGACATTCCCGGCGACAGCGACGACTGCGTTCTTCTTTACGGTCATCTCGACAAGCAGCCTGAAATGACCGGATGGCGCGAAGATCTGGGGCCCTGGAAACCGGTCGTGGAACAAAACGTCCTTTATGGTCGCGGCGGTGCGGATGACGGTTATGCCGTTTTCGCCGCCATTACGGCAATCCGGGCTTTGAAGGATCAGGGCGCGCGCCATGCCCGTTGTGTTGTTATCATTGAAGCTTGTGAAGAGAGCGGGAGCTATGACCTCCCCTACTATATTGAAGCGCTCGCAAATCGCATCGGCACGCCAGGCCTGATTGTTTGCCTCGATTCAGGCTGCGGCAACTACGATCAGCTCTGGTGCACCAATTCTTTGCGAGGCCTGGTCGTGGGAGACCTTACCGTGCAGTTGTTGAAAGAGGGGATTCACTCCGGTGACGGCAGCGGAGTGGCGGCTTCCAGTTTTCGCGTTTTGCGTCAGCTTTTGAGCCGGCTGGAGGACCAGGAAACGGGCGAAGTCTTGCCGCAGGAATTCCATGTGCCGATTTCCAGCCAGACCATCGAACAAGCTGCATTCACAGCCAAAATACTGGGAGACGAAGTCTATTCGGAATTGCCTTTTTTGGAAGGCGTCCGCCCTGTGAATAAAAATCCGGCGGAGCTGATTCTAAACCGGACATGGCGGCCGGCGCTGTCGATTATAGGAGCTGCGGGCTTGCCTTTACTGAAGGATGCCGGCAACGTCCTTCGCCCCATGACTGCAGTGCGGGTTTCGCTTCGCGTGCCTCCTGGCTGTGACGCGGTGGCCGCCTCCCGGCATTTGAAATCTCTTTTTGAAAAAG
>JAHFUH010000382.1 GCA_023265215.1 Acidobacteriota bacterium | reverse complement strand
CTCCGGTTGAGAAACATTCAAGACAGTCCCGACCTGAAGCGAAAGATTCCCATGAATGATTGATACTGGAGCTATCTGGACATCTTGCCCAAATATGATTGTGCCGGTTTTTTCATTAATGACTACCCGGGCCGGCCCATCGACTTCCATCGAAGCGTTTTCAATTAAGGCAATGAAATCGACAATGTGCGTACTGTAGTTTGCAGGCACATTGATTACTATGGTGCTTCCGTCCACCGCGCGCGCGATCTCCGCAGCCGCGGAAGCATTGATTGCATGAACTGCCCGGCTTGCTGTTGTGAAATCGTTTTGATGCAGGGCAAACTCCAATTGGCTTTTTCCGCTCAAATCAACCGCAACCTCGCGTTCAACAATTCCTCCATTGGGAATTCTTCCGCCCGTTGGGTGATTCGACTGAACGCGATTGCCGCCGCTGCCGCCGCTGAATCCGCCAAGCACAACCCGTCCCTGGGCTACGACATAGACCATGTTGTCGGCCGCATACAAAGGGGTCTGGATCAATTCTCCGCCCTGGATGCTTTGCGCATCGCCAAACGAACTCACGGTCACATCGATCTTGCTCCCCTGACGAATAGAAGGAGGAAGAGTCGCCGTCACAGTTACGACAGCAATGTTTTTAACGCGTATCTGATTCGGATTTACTGTAACTCCGTAGCGCTCCAGCATGTTGGTCAGCGCCTGAGTTGAAAAAATGGTTTGGCTGCGATCCCCTGTTCCGTTAAGCCCAACGACCACACCAATTCCGGTTAACTGGTTGTCGCGAACTCCCTGCAAAGTCGCAATCTCTTTGATGCGGCTGGCAGCATTCACCAATGGCAGGGTAAACATCCACAAAAGAGATCCAATAAAAACAATTCTCAAGCGCATAACTATCTTTCTTAAAAGGGAAGAATTCCGCTTAATATGCGATAAAGCCATCCGGGCTTCAAAGGCTGGCTGACAACCCCCTTGCCCTGGACTCGCACGGACATTTGCGCCACAGCCGAGGATAAAACAACATTATTGGAACTGATGTCTTCAGGACGAATGACACCTTTAAGACACACAGTCTGATTTTCGTTGTTCACACGAATTTCGCGCATCCCTTCTACAATCAGATACCCGTTGGGAAGAACGTCAACCACTCGGGCCGTCAAGGTAGTCTCGAGAGTGGTCTGCCGTGTTGTAGCGCCTTTCCCCTCAAAGCTCGAACTGCTTTTCCCCGATACAAGTGTCGGCACCTGGTTAATTTTCTTCTCAAGTCCGAAGAGTTTATCGAATCCAGCCGTTGCTTGGGTATCCCGACTGTTTTTTGCATCAGCGCTGGCAAGCGCCTGAGTGGATTCGGAAACCCTGATCGTCACGATGTCATCAACATAGCGGGCCTTGAAGTCGCGAAATAGATCCGATCGATATCCGCTGTCTCTCCAGAGAGAACCTTCTCCAGCTTTTGTCTCGACTTGCCGTTTTTTCGCATTTTCCAAATAGCTGCTAAGATCCGTTGGGTCGTTTGCATTGACATTGGCTTTAGCCTTGCTTTTGCCGGCAGCGCAAATTTCCTCTTTCGAACAGACGATGATGAATAGACAGAAACAAATAATATAACTGAGATATTTCCGCAGCATTGGCACTCCTGTCATTGAATCCTGACCTCCGCCCGCCCTGTAACCTGGGCTTTTAGCAGAGTTGAAAATTCACGGCTGCGCACATTAATGGTTTGGCCGAGCCGTCCGTCCTGTTCAGCCTGGCACAGCGCGGTGAGCACAATTCCATTCCTTTCCAACCTCAGTTGGATGGTCTCGCCATGCTTTACAAGGAAAGGATTCACAAAAGCTCCACGAGTGAGTGGATTGCCGGCAGCAAAATTGCGATTGGATATTTTCCCAATAATTTCCTCAGGCGAACGAATGTAATCGCCATGCAGATCAGCAATTTCAGCGGGCAACAGAACAGTGTCTTCCGCGGCAATAGCCGCGCCGGGGCGAATTGCTTTTGCGGCCTTGACAATCCCGGCATGAATCCGGATTTCCGCCGTTGGCCAAAAACATCTTAGCACCTGACCGCCCTGCACTATCTCGACGGGGAATATGATCCGGCCGTGACCCATAACAGCTTTTCGAGAAGAGACCTGCAATGTGACCGCCCCGAGTGGCAGTTCGACCCCTTCCAGGTTTTCTATGGATAGAATCTCGATTTCGGATTCCTTCCAGGAGGTGGTTTTAGCCAGATATTCTTTTAGCCGCGGTTCAATGTCTTCGGAAGAAATCTTCTTGCCTTGGAGTTTGATCTGAACGATTGCAGCGCCTGTAATGGCCATTTCCGGAATAAAGCCGGCAGCTTTTTGGATTTGTTCGCGAATCTGATTTTGGCTTAGCGTCAGCGCAATCCCAAATGGAGGCGCGTCACACAATTGGATTTTTTTCAATATTTCGAGCTGAACTACATCTGCGCCCTGTATATCCGCAATATCCTGAAACACTACCTTATTGGACGTGACAGAAACCTGCTCCTTCAAAATTGCAAGGACGGGCCCTGTGGCCCTGCCCTCAATAGCATACAGAGACGCGGCAAACAAAATCATGCAAATGGCGGAAAGCAAGCTCCGGATCCTCCCCTCACCCAACCGAAAGCGGACAAAACTGCGTAGCATACAGAATAGTTCCAGAAGAAATGAAATACTGATTCTCAGAGACATCTCCTGGCAGATGCGGAAAGGGGTGAAGAGGCGACCGCCAACCGGTGCTTCATCTCGAAGAAACTCCGGCATGCGCGGTTTCGCTTTGAAAGGGATTGGGTAAAAGGTGAGGAGAGAATTCGAAGCTTGCTTCATTAAAATCCTCTACCGGATGACATTGTTGGCCTGGGTAAACATTTCATCCGCCGTGCGGATGACTTTGGAATTGGCTTCATAAGCGCGCTGGCTGATGATCATGTTGACCATTTCCTCAACCACGCTGACATTGGATTGTTCTACATACCCTGAGAGTGTGGTTCCGAGTCCGTTTTCCCCCGGAGTACCGGTCACAGCCTCGCCTGAAGACTGCGTGGGTATAAACAGGCTTTTTCCGATATTCTCCAGTCCGGAGGGATTCTGGAAGGATGCCAGCTCGATTCTTCCAACTGTTTGAGCCTGTGTTTGTCCCGCCTGTTTCACAGTAATCGTTCCATCGGTGCCTATGGTGATACCGATTTGATCCTGTGGAATTGTGATTTGAGGATCCAGCAGATCTCCGTCCGAAGTCACGATGTTTCCGTCCTTATTCATATGGAAACTTCCATTTCGCGAATAGGCAATTTGCCCGTTCGCCTGCTTTATTTGGAAAAATCCCTGGCCTTGAATGACGACATCCAGCGGGTTGCCGGTATTAGAAAAATCGCCCTGGCTGAAAATGATGTCCGATGCGATCGGTCTGGTTCCAAGACCAACCTGCAGGCCGACCGGTATTTCCGTCGTTGCTGTGTTGGAGGCGCCTGCCTGTCGTATGTTCTGGTACAGCAAATCCTGAAACTGAGCCTTTCGCAGTTTGAATCCACTGGTATTTATGTTGGCAAGGTTGTGCGCAATAGTATCAATGTTCAGTTGCTGCGCTTCCATTCCGCTTGCTGCGGTGTATAAAGCACGTAGCATGGTTTCTCCTATTTCCCCAGCTTATCGATGGATTTTGTATTGATGTCATTCATTACAAGGTCGATCGTTTTTTTTATAGCTTCAAACTGCCGCATGATGTCAACCATGCGAACGATTGAATTGATGGCGTTTATATTGGATTGCTCCAGATAGCCGGATTTGATTCTCGCATTCGATATTTTTTCTTCGCCCTTCCCGTTCTGAAGCATCAGGAGTGAATTGCCTTCTCTCGCGAGATTGGAGAGATCATCGAAAGCGACAATTTTCAGCCTGTCGACTTCGCTGCCATCCAACGATACTGCACCTTGTTCGCTGATCGCGATTTTCCCGGGCCCAAGGGCAATCGGCCGTCCGCTCGTACCCAGCAGAGGAGATCCATCGGAGGCAACGAGTAGTCCCTTTGAATTCAGCTGCAGGTTGCCGTTTCGGGTGTAGCGGATTCCACGCGGTGTCTGGAGCGTCAAAAAACCATTGCCCTCAATCGCAACGTCCAGGTCCCGATTCGTCTGGTTTATGGAACCATCCAAAGCGCTCAGGGCACCTTGCGTTTTGATGGAACGGTTAATCGTCGAACCAAGATCGCTGGAGTTTGTGGCGGATTCGGCCGCCGGATTCTGCAACGAAAAGTAAATCATCTCCTCTTTGAATCCGGCAGTATTGAGATTCGCAAGATTGTTAGCCAGGACGTCCAGAGCATCCATCTGTGCGCGCAATCCCGAATAGGCCGTATATATTCCATTATTCACAGGGCACATCCTTGGGGCTTCTGTTTAATGGAGCCCTCTGTCGAATTTTTATGAGTGCAAATTTCATGCCATTCCCAGAAAACCGGACCTTCAGCATTTACAACATCGTATATTTAATGCTTGACGTCCAACTGGAAATATTTGCCCAGCCTGATGGGAAATATTTGCGTCAACGTCCAACTGCGTAATTAAAAATAAACTCATTTCCAGGCGCAGGAGACGAATCTTCCACGGGCGTTGTAATATACCGGAAAAAATAGTGATGGGACTCGGCGGAGTAATCCAACCGCACCCAGAAAAACTCTTGAAGAAGCTCAGCACGGATATCTTCAGCCCTATTTTCTATGGCAGTCGTAACTATTTCGTTGCCAACCTCGATCAATTCATCCATCGAACTGAAGGTAGGGAGAGTGGACAGATCCAAATCTTCGGGCTCATACCATTCCCCGAGCAGTTGCTGGATCTTGGACTGATCCCCTATATAAACTCTAATTCCTTTTTGCACCATGCGCTGTATTGCCTGTTGCGAAAGGAAATCGACAGGGGCGCAAACGGCTACCCGAATGGAATCTTCATCATCATCAAATCCAACGGGGAGAAGGCCGGAACACTTGGCTACTTTCCCGGGGATCATTCTGACTGCTTCCGCATTGGCACTTGAATTCCTGAGATTAATCAGAGGAAGTCCAAATTGCCGGGCAAGAGCCGCTGTAACCTGGTGCTCCTCCAAAAAGCCAAGCCGCAAAAGCCATTCTCCAAGCCGGCCCTCTCTTGTCTGATTTTGAAGCCGGATCGCCTCATCCAGCTGATCCCGAGTCAAATAGGTTGTTTGCATGAGAATCGTGCCAATCTTAGGCCGGGGAATTTTCCTGCTTTTTTCCATCTGAAGCCGACGCCACTTGTCATTCAATTCATTTTCGAAATAGGCCAAAAGGCAGGAATCGCTGCAGAATGCATGGCCTTCGAATAGCGGAGGCCGCCGCCTGTTCAGGAAAATACTCAATTCCGATCGAATGCGTGTGCACTCTTTTCGATAGCAAATCTGTTTAGCCATGCTGTCCAACCTGTTTGTTTATTTTGGGCTTCTGTGGATTTTCCACGTTTATATACTTGCCTAAATTCAGGATGAGTTCCGCTTCTCCCTGAGGCGCCTTCAGACGATTGACAATTTCTTCCAGGCAAACGCCCTGGCGTGCCAGGGCAAGCACCTGGTGTCTTCTTTCAAGCGGGAGCTTTGAGTCGTGGGAAGGAACGCTTAACTCCATCATCCGTTCCTCAAGATTCTC
>JAHFUH010000381.1:1262-5662 GCA_023265215.1 Acidobacteriota bacterium | reverse complement strand
CGGGCAAAGGGAGTTATGGTCAATTCCATTCGCGCCATCGCCGATATCATTGCCCGTTTGCCGAAGGATGTCGCGCCGGAAACCACCGAAGGTTACGAGCCGTACATCCATCCTTATAAAATGGACGGAGAGGAAGACAAGTCCACGCTCAAGATTTTGCTCCGCGACTTCGATACGCGAGGCCTTGCTGAACTGAAGCAGCGGCTCGAAAATATAATCGAAGAAGTGAAACCGCTGCATCCGAAAGCGCGGTTCGATTTGGAGATAATCGAATCGTACCGGAACATGCGGGAAGCACTCGAGAAGGATCCGCGCGTGCTCGAATATCTCTGGGAAGCGACAAGGCGCGCGGGGCTGGAACCAAAATGGGTCCCGATCCGTGGCGGCACCGACGGTGCGAGACTTACCGCAGCCGGCCTGCCGACGCCGAATATTTTTGTCGGCGGCAAAAATTATCATAGCAAGACCGAATGGGTATCGCTCCGCGGAATGCAGAATGCGATCGACGCAGTTGTCAATCTTGCGCAGATCTGTGTTGAGAAGACGACTGACCAAGAATAACGCGGATCAAGCAATTGGTTTGTCCGCGTTATTCCGTGTGATCCATGTATTCCGCGTCCAAATCAAATAAGCGTCCGTGGGGTTAACGCTTAGGATAAAAGACGGCATCAAAGAAGCTCTTCATGTCCGCAGCATAGGGCGCGCCATATTTTTCAAATGTCGCTTTGGTTTGCACGTCCGGTTTCCAATCGAAAAAGGCGTGACTGGCACCCTCCACTTGAACATATTGAACTGTCTGGCCGGCGGATTTCAATGCTTCGGCATAAGCACCGACCGCAGCATCGGCAATCACCGGATCTTTTGTGCCGCGCGACAAATATTGAGGAACGGCGCGCACTTTCACATTCGGGATATTATCGATGGGCGCAATAGCTTTCAGCCAGGATTCGTCTGGCGCATTACCGGCATATGTTTTCAGCATTGAACCGGCAAACACTCCGTAACTGGGGGCTGCAACTTTTATCGCCTGCATAATATTCCGGCGCACCTGTGCCACTGTTTTTCCTTTGGGCATATAGCTGGGCAAAAATTCGAAGACGCCCGGTTTTTTTCCAAAACCGCCGTTGCCGATTTTGTCGCTCATGTTGGCCGCAACAGCGGACAAATGCCCGCCGGCGCTGTCGCCTGTAACGGCTATGCGGGTGGGGTCGCAACCATACTTTTCGGCATGCTCCTGAATATGGGCGATGGCACCGAAAACATCCTCAATCAGGTTGGCTATGGTGTTCGGCAATTCATCCCCGTCCAGTTTGTTTATCCAGCGATAATCGATGCTGAACACGACATAGCGGCCGCCCTTCACCAGCTCACGCGAGAGCCCGCGCATGATGTCTTCGGTGTTGGACGACCAACCACCACCGTGAATGATGACGATGCCGGGCAACCTTTTGGCGCCGTCCGGGGAGAACACGTCATATTTGAGTCTTTTTAAACCCGGCTGCGCATAAACCACATCCTGCGTTACCTTGAAGCCCCGCAGCATTTCTTTTTTGACAAAGGACGCTCCGATTGACTTGTCCTGATCGATAGTCACCTGGAAAACCGGGGTCATGGATTCGTAGTACATCTTCCCCCACCTGCCCGGCGTTGCAAAATAGCCGCCGTCGAAAGCATAGTCGGGATCGGGCTTTGCCGTCACCTTGATCATCGAGCCTGCCGGCACTTTGCCGTCGGCGGGGAGCGCGGGATCCAGTTGGATGCTTCCGTTTTCCGGGGCATCGATTTTTACGGTGAAGGTTTTTTCCTGCGCAAAAGCAACAGACAGCAGTGCAAACAGAACGAAATAAGAGCAGCAAAACTTCATGACTACATCCTCCATGCCGACAGGTGAAGCGACATCTTAACTCAACTTGGAGAATTCGAATCTCGGGATCTTTGATTTATTCACCCACTCCGTTTCCCTAAAACCCAGTTTTTTCGGGGTCGGGGTCGGTATCGGTATCGGAGTCGGCTTTTGTAAAACGCAAACCCCCGTTTATTATCTATATGGTTGTGTCACCAGCACTTTGGTCGAGAAATTTATGGTCCTATTTCAAATTCAAAGCCGACCCCGATACCGATAACGATACCAACCCAGATTTTTCATTTCTAATGCAAATCACCTCTTGCATTAACGAATCTTCTGGCTGAAAATTGCTACGGAATCACTGTTTTGCCGTAGCTGGCTTCATGGTGAAGGTTGAATTCAGGTTGTCTGGAACTTCGCCCCTCCTGCAACTGCGGGTTCCCGAATTCTCAATCATCGATATGAGTCTTTTGCTGGCCTCCCGATTTGAGTTGGCGATAAGTATGGAGTAAGCGCTTTTATAAAGAGAGAACCGGATATGCCAAAAACGATCGACATTACCGAACTCATTCTCCGCGATGCGCATCAAAGCCTTATGGCAACGCGCATGGCCACGGAAGACATGACGCCCGCGTGCGAGGATATCGACAAGGCCGGCTACTGGTCAGTGGAATGCTGGGGAGGAGCGACGTTCGACTCCTGCATCCGATTCCTCAACGAGGATCCGTGGGAACGCCTGCGCACTTTCCGAAAACTCATGCCGAACACCCGGCTGCAGATGCTGCTGCGCGGGCAAAACCTGCTCGGCTACCGCCACTACGAAGACACGGTGGTGGACCGCTTCGTGGAAAAGGCGGCGGAAAACGGCATCGATGTTTTCCGCGTTTTCGACGCGCTGAACGACATTCGCAACCTGCAGCGCGCAATCGCTGCCGTGCGCCGCACCGGCAAGCACGCGCAGGGCGCCATCTCCTACACGTTCAGTCCGCTGCACACCATCCGCGGATTCGTGGATCTGGCTCAAAAACTTGTCGATCTCGGCTGCGACTCCATCTGCATTAAAGATATGGCTGCGCTGCTGAAGCCTCAGCCGGCTTACGACTTGGTTAAGGGGATCAAAGAAGCATGCGGCCAGAATGTGCGCGTGCAAATCCACGTGCACGCCACCACCGGCGTCACCATGGTCAGCCTGATGAAAGCGATCGAAGCCGGGGCGGACGGCGTGGACACCGCCATCAGTTCCCTCAGCCTCGGACCCGGCCACAATCCCACCGAGAGTTTCGTGGAAATGCTCGAAGGGACCGGGTTCGATACCAAGCTCGATAAAAACAGCCTCCTCAAAATAAAGAAATATTTCAACACAGTGCGTCCGCGCTACAAAGAATTCCTTTCGAATATTACCGGCGTCGAAACGGAAATATTCGACAGCCAGATCCCTGGCGGCATGATCTCCAACATGGAAAGCCAGCTGAAGCAGCAGAAGGCCGGCGACCGCGTCGACGAGGTGCTCGCGGAAGTGCCTAAAGTGCGCGCCGTTTCCGGTTACCCGCCGCTGGTTACGCCGACCAGCCAGATTGTGGGAACGCAGGCGGTCTTCAACATTTTGATGGGCCATTACAAGGTGCTGACCGGAGAATTTGCAGACCTGATGCTGGGCTATTACGGCGAAACCATAGGACCGCGCGATCCGGCTGTAATCGAGCTGGCGGCCAAGCAAACAGGAAAACAGCTGATCACGTGTCGCCCTGCCGACCTCCTGAAGCCGGAGTGGCAGGACCTGAGAACGGCGGCGCTGGCAATGCCCGGATGCAACGGCTCCGACGAAGACGTGCTCACCTTTGCAATGTTTCCACAGGTGGCTCCAAAATTTTTCTCCACCCGCGAACAGGGTCCGAAGAACGTGGGAAAGGATCCCAATGCGCAGCCTGACGCGGCGCCCGCATCCGGCACACAATCAGCGCCTCATGACACCGGCAAGGGTCCGGTGCAAACAAAGATCACTTATGATGTCAAACTAAACGGGAAAACACACCGGGTAACGGTTAAGCCCGCGTAGACCAACAAAGGGGAGTCCGGATAAATGCCCACTCACACAATGCAGGAGAAAGTTGAGGAATTGCGGAAACGGCGTGACCGCGCGATGCTGGGAGGCGGGGCCGACAAACTGGAAAAGCAGCGTCAATCGGGCAAGCTGACTGCGAGAGAGCGAATCGAACTGCTGGTGGATCCGGGGAGTTTCGAGGAAACGGGACTTTTTGCCGAGCATCGCTCCGTGCTATTCGGAATGGCAAAGAAAAGCCTTCCGGCGGACGGAGTAGTTACCGGCGCCGCTTCAGTAAGTGGGCGGCTTGTCCACCTGGCCAGCCAAGACTTCACGGTCTCGGGAGGTTCGGCCGGCGAGGTTCATTCCATCAAAGTCGCCGAAATCATGTCGCAATCCCTGAAGACCGGCTCGCCATTTGTCTTCATAAACGATTCCGGCGGCGCGCGCGTGCAGGAAGGAATCGATTCGTTGTCAGGCTACGGCAAAGTTTTCTACACCAACGTGATGCTT
>JAHFUH010000381.1:0-1252 GCA_023265215.1 Acidobacteriota bacterium | reverse complement strand
CGCGGGTGGTGCAGCCTACAGCCCGGCCCTGACGGACTTCATTATACAGACTCGGCAGGCCCAGATGTTCATCACCGGCCCGCAGGTTATCAAGAGCGTTACCGGCGAGAGCGTAACCGCCGAACAGTTGGGCGGCCCGGAAGCCCACATGACAAACTCCGGCGTAATTCACTTCATCGCTGAAAGCGACAGTCACGCGATCGCGCTGTGCCAAAAGCTCCTCAGCTTCCTGCCGTCCAACAACCTGGAAGATCCGCCTTACCAGGAAGGCGATCAGAATGTCGATACCAACTCGGAGCTGGATACCGCGGTCCCCACGGAGATGAAAAGAGGATATGATGTTCGCGAAGTGATCACAAGAGTAGTGGACTTCGGCGACTTCCTTGAAGTTCAGTCCGGTTATGCCGCAAACGTAGTCGTGGGATTCGCGCGAATTACCGGCCGCTCCATCGGGATCATCGCAAACCAGCCGTCGGTGCAGGCGGGCGTACTCGACATCAACGCGTCCGACAAAGCCTCTCGCTTCGTCCGCTTCTGCAACGCGTTCAACATTCCGCTCCTCACTTTAGTAGACGTGCCGGGCTTTCTGCCGGGCGTTCAGCAGGAACACAACGGAATAATCCGTCACGGCGCAAAACTGCTGTTCGCATACTCCGCAGCCACCGTTCCGAAGATCACCGTGATTCTGCGCAAGAGCTACGGTGGCGCATACCTTGCGATGTGCGGCAAAGACCTGGGCGCGGATCGCGTGTACGCCTGGCCCACAGCCGAAGTCGCCGTCATGGGTGCAGAGGGAGCATCCGAAATCGTCTTCCGCAAAGAGATTCAGGAAGCAGAAGACAAAGCGGGAAAGCAAAAGGAACTGATCGAGAAATATCGCGATGCTTTTTCGAATCCGTATGTGGCTGCCGGACGCAGGCTGGTGGACGCGATCATTGAGCCATCCTTGACGCGGCGCCACATCGCACAGGCGCTGGAATACCTGCACACCAAACGCGAGTTAAGGCCGCCGAAGAAACACGGTCTGATACCGCTGTAGCCTGAGGCAAAAATGAAGACGAAGGATTTAGCTGAAACCCTGGAAAAACTGCAGGCGCAACTGGCGGCGCTCTCGGAACGCCTGGTGCAGCTGGAAGCGGCAGTGCTGAAGCCAACCGCAGAGAAACAAACTCCAGCGGTTTCAGAACCAAAGCCGGCAGCCCCACCCGAACCGGTAAAACCTGAAATCACCGAAGAGGAACTGATTGCAATC
>JAHFUH010000380.1 GCA_023265215.1 Acidobacteriota bacterium | reverse complement strand
TGAAATCGCTTTTTTCCCTAACAGCAGAATTGCGGGGCTCTTGTCGGCCAGTTTCCGGACCAGTTCACTGGATTCGGTCTGGAAACGATAGCGGGGGTATGCATGGTTGATGATTCCGAACTGCTGCGCCTGCATTGCCGATATCCGTTCTCCCAAGAGCATAAGTTCCGTCGCTTTTTTTCTGCCCACGTTTCGATAGAGCAGTCCCAGGACCATCATTGGAAACATTCCCACAAGAATTTCCGGTGTCGAGAAATGAACATCATCACAAGCGATGCAGAGATCGCAGGCAAGGACAATCCCCAACCCTCCCCCCATGACATGGCCTCGAGCCAGCGCAATAGTCGGTTTGGCGCAGTAAGCAATATCGAGAAGCAGTTGGCGGAAATTGGTGCGGTCGAATCCCCGGCCGCTGCTTTCCGCCAAGAGGGTGGTTTTTAGATCCATTCCCGCACAAAACACTTTTTCTCCTGCTCCGGAAATGGTCAGGACCCGCACATTAGGATCTTCTCCAGCCATTCGGATGGTCTGGCACAATTGATGGAGCACATTAGGATTCAACGCATTGCTTTTTTCAGGCCTGTTGATCGTGATTCTGCCCTCACCCTCATCAATTGAAAAAAGCACTTCATCCATGCCCCCCTCCCTTTTACTAGAAGGCTCAAGATAAAAACTTACCACAATCAATTTATGATTTACGATTTACGATTGACGATTGCAAACACTCCTGCAGGCTTTACGTCGCAGCCGAGTTCCTGCAAAATGTAAATCGGGGACGAACTGAGCAGTGGCTATGGGACTTTGCCCTACTTGAAAAGTATGTTTCCAATCGTCAATCGTAGATCGTAAATCTGCTATGTTTCCATTACGAGATGATAATCCAACTTCCATTACGCCGATTGTGACATGGTTTTTGATTGTCATGAACGTCGTGGTCTTTTTCTACGAATTGTCATTGGGCCCTCGAGATTCGCAGCTGTTTGCTTTTAGATTCGGAGCGATTCCGGCTGTAATTGGGGGCGGCCAAAGCCTGCCCCACAGCATTGCGGCAATTCCGCCCTTTTTGAGCATTTTTACCAGCATGTTTCTTCATGGCGGTTGGATGCACCTGATCGGCAATATGTGGTTTCTTTGGCTTTTCGGAAACAATATCGAAGAGGCGATGGGAGGCTTGCGATATCTCCTGTTTTATATCATCTGTGGATTTCTGGCTTCCGTCACCCACATTATGTTCAATTTAGGTTCCAGAATCCCGTCCATTGGCGCAAGCGGTGCCATTGCCGGTGTCCTTGGCGCGTATTTGATGCTGTATCCCAGGGCCAGGGTGTTGACGCTGATTTTTTTAGGTTTTTTTATTAGGCTTTTGTGGATCCCGGCGGGCTTCATACTTGGTTTCTGGTTTATAGTCCAGGTCTGGAGCGGCAGCCTGGCTGGAAACCAGACGGGCGGTGGAGTGGCGTTTTGGGCTCATGTCGGCGGGTTTCTTGCCGGAATTCTTTTGGTGGGAATTTTTAAAAAACGCGAAATTCACTTTTTCAATCCGGCGCATCGGTCGATTCGATCCTATGATTAAAAATTTACCGGGATCAGAAAATGAAAAAAAAACAATCATCCGGGCTCTTTATTAGAGTCTTCGAGTCTTAGAGTAACTCTAAGACTCGAAGACCTTAAAGGATTAAGCTGCAGAAAGAGCCGCTTTGAGATCCGCTTCCACCGTTGTGATTGGCTTGATGCTGAATTTTTCCACCAGCACGTTCAGGACGGCGGGAGTGACAAATGCGGGCAGGCTTGGTCCGAGGCGAATATTCTTTATGCCAAGATACAACAGGCTCAGCAATATGGCACATGCTTTTTGTTCGTACCATGAAAGAATCATCGACAGAGGCAGATCATTGACGCCGCAGCCAAACGCCTGAGCTAGTGCGCCTGCCACTTTGATTGCCGAATAGGCATCATTGCATTGACCGCAATCCAGCAGGCGCTGAATGCCTCCAATATCCCCAAATTGCAGCTTGTTGAACCTATATTTACCGCACGCGAGGGTGAGAATGACGCAGTCCTTTGGCACAGCTTCCGCGAATTCAGTGTAATAATTGCGGCCCGGTTTGGCGCCGTCGCAGCCGCCGATCAGGAAGAAATGCTTCACCTGGCCCGCTTTTACCGCGTCGATAACTTTGTCGGCTACTCCCAGAATCGCATTGTGACCGAAGCCTACGAGGATTGTCTGATCAGAACCGTCCGCGCTAAATCCCGGGGCTGCCAGGGCGGCGTCGATGACCGGCTTGAAGTTGCTATTTGAAATATGTTGTACGCCCGGCCATGCAACCAAACCGGAAGTGAAAATGCGGCCTTTGTAGGTTTCACGCGGCGCCTGAATGCAGTTTGTGGTCATCAGGATTGCGCCCGGAAATGCATCGAACTCCTTCGCCTGGTCCTGCCATGCGCCCCCGTAATTACCGGCAAGGTGACTGTACTTCCTTAATCCAGGGTAGCCGTGTGCGGGCAGCATTTCTCCGTGGGTGTAGACGTTGATGCCTTTTCCCACGGTTTGCTCCAGCAAGGCCTGCAGATCATTGAGGTCGTGCCCGGATACCAGGATCGCTTTGCCTTTCACCGGCGTAACCCGAACAGCTGTCGGTACAGGATTCCCGAATGTGGTGGTGTGGGCAGAATCCAGGAGTTCCATAACGGCCAGATTGATTTCGCCGCATTTCATGTTCAAGCCGAAGAGCTTTTCCACTGTTGGTTTCGGATCGGTCAAAGCATCAAGAGCTTCTTCCAGGAAGGCATATACCTTGTCATCCTCTTTTCCCAGCAGGCGGGCGTGTTCGGCATATGCCGCGAATCCCTTCAACCCGTAAGTGAGTAATTCCTGAAGCCCGGCAAGATCATCTCCATGCGCGGCTACGGCCGGTTTGATTCCTATTTGAGAAGCTTGATCGAGAAGTCCTTCCAATGAAGATGCAGGAGTCCATTGGGCAGGACCTTCCAACTTCTCCGGTGTCCGGCCGGCGGTTTGACATGCTTTCTCATATATGGCTTTTGCCATGCTTTTTAAATTGGCTGCTTTTCGGACCGTGTCTTCAAGGCGGGCTGCATCGAAATTCACGTTGGTGACGGTGCTGAACAATGCTTCCACAATAAATATATCGATTGCATTTTCTTTGGCGCCAAGTTGGCGCGCTCTATTTGCATACTGGCTTATTCCCTTGACTGCATAAATAAGCAAATCCTGCAAAGCTGCCACTCTTGCGTCTTTCCCGCAAACTCCCAGCTTGTCGCACCCCTGTCCCTTGTAAGTTTGTTCGCATTGATAGCAGAACATGTTCATAATTTCCTCCTCGACCGTTTGAGTTCATATTGAATGCACACGTGATATCTTAACGGGATATTTAGCGATAAAATTGATTCAGGTCAAGAATCGCAGATTTTCTATAAGCCCTAAGGAAGTGCCAATGGACATTTATCAAGTAATTGACCATGCGAAATTCTTTGAAGGGATTTCTCAATCGAGTAAGCAACTTCTTTCGAAGCATTGCCTGCCGAGCCAACGCCCCAAGCAGTTTGTTCTTTTTCATGAAGGGGAGCCGGGAGAAGCAATGTTTCTGCTGGCTCGCGGGCGCATATCCTTGCACAAACTGTCGCAGGATGGACGTGAAATCGTAATTAAAGTAATAAAACCTGGCGAAGTTTTCGCAGAAGTGACCCTGTTCGAAAAGAAATTCTATCCTGTTACGGCAGTAGCGTTGACAGAAGTCCTGGTATTGAAACTGCTGAGGCGCGATCTGCTGGATATGTTGCGGCAGGAAGATTTTCGCAATGATTTCATCGCCATGCTCCTTCGCAAGCAACGTTATCTGGCGGATAAAATCCAGCAGCTTACCAGTCAGGATGTGGAAGAGCGGCTCCGCGCTTTTCTGATTGAACAGTATGGGAAAAGGGAACAGATCCAGGCAGAGATAAACAAAAAGCAGCTGGCGGCCGCAATTGGAGCCACTCCGGAAACACTATCCCGTCTGCTTCAGGATTTGAAAAATCGCAAATGCCTGACATGGAAGCAGGGAACTATCACAATCTCGCCTGCATTCTGGAGTATTTGAGTCTTAGAATGACTCTAGTTTCTGTCGCGAAACCCGGAATCCGGGTAAGAAGCCCCGTGAGGGCGTTACAGTCTGCTTGTGTCCCGCCATTACAGGGCTTTGTTTTCTTCGTTCCAACCCAGGGCTTCGGCCGCTCTGCGGCCTTTGCCCTGGGCTTTGCTGTGCCGCGCTTTCAGCGCTCGGACAGGCTCCTAGAGTAACTCTAAGACTCGAAAGGAAATGATTGGATGAATTCTATTTTTTAGGGGAGGATTGTTTCGAAAGCCCGTACTCTGCGCCTTCATGAGCGCCATCGGTAATGTCGATCGCCTGGTTCACGATGTTCCAGAGCCGCTCTTTTTTCTGATCTTCCGCAATTTTTTTCAGAATCTCCAGCTGGTCTCCGGCTTTTTCCGTACCCCCTTTCAGGGTCTTCAATGCTGCAGTAAGGCCATCATTCCGGCGCGGATTTTGATAAACTTCGTCCAGGTTGAACATCACGCTCTTAAGAATACGGTAATAGCCTTCCAGCATTTCTTCCGGTGTAAAAAACTCCAAAGGATCGCCTTGTGCAGGCTCCTTGCCGGTCAGCCGTTCTTCTGCGGATTTCAGCCTCAGGGCAGCGGCTTCCATATAAATCCTGACCCGGTTTGCGATTTCCCGATTCTCTCGGATCGCATTAATCTCCTTCTCAGTCAGAAATTCTTTTTCCGGAAGGCTGAAAGCAAAAGCGGACAAACCTGTCAGAATTGCCGGAAATACTAAAATGAAGAAAATGCGATGCACCATAGCTTCCGCGGAAGGATATTTATTGCTTGTTGGTTTTAAAAAGAATTTCCACGAACTCCTGGCGTATTTTTTCCGCCTGTGCAAGACAGGATTCAAAGACATCCTGCAACTCCGTCGGTGCTTTGATTTTATAATTCTGGGAATTGGAAATGGCTTTGCGCACCTGGATCTCAAAACTGATTAAATTCTTGGATTTCTTCTTGGTTTTTAGATGGGTCTGTATATCCTTCAGAGATTCGGAAAGCAGGGATGTCCACAATTTCAGATCTGTGGGGAGATTCTGGTAGTTGTCCTTTGAAACCGATTCCTCGATTATTTTTTGAATTCTTTCAGACGCCTGCCGGTAAATCTTAATACGGCTCTCGATCTTAAGTTCATTCTCGATCTTGAGCTTTTCCACCGAATTGAGGGGGCTGTCTGCGGGCAGGGAGAAGCTACCAGCCTGAATCAGAAGGTTCAGAGCGATTGACCAGAGCATTAACATAGGCTTCACATTTTGGGAGGGACATCACACCCTGTGATGTCTATGATAGAAAAGGTTGAACTTTTGCGCCAGTGAAAAAGCGTATTTAGGATGCGGCATTTATCCATGGAGGGCTGAATGAAAGGACCTGTTCGTTTGTTGGCGCTTATTGTTATGCTGTCCGTTACCGCTATTGGGGCAACCGCCGGCACCGAGCGATCTGAAGTTCCTGAAAAATATAAGTGGAAAACGTCGGACCTTTTCGCAGGCGAGGATGCCTGGTTTAAATCCAGGGACGACATCGCAACCAGGATCCTGAAATTAGTTGATTT
>JAHFUH010000379.1 GCA_023265215.1 Acidobacteriota bacterium | reverse complement strand
AACTGGCAAGAACTGGCCAAGAACTGGACACCCACCAACTCGGAATCGGAACATGGACGGGACCTGGACGCCCAACAATTCCCCTAAATAATTTCTTTGCTCATTTCTGTGGTTTGCCATTAGTAGACTGGAAAGGAGGCGAACCATGGGATTGCCGAGAGGCAAATATGTCAAAGAAGGAGAGGAAGGAGTTTACCACTGCTTCACCCGATGCGTCCGCCGGGCATTTCTATGCGGACAGGATGCCCTCACTGGCAGAGATTTCTCCCATCGCAAGAAATGGATATTGGATCGATTACGTTTCCTTGCCTCCATCTTTGCGATTGATGTATGCGGTTACGCCATAATGGAAAACCACCCTCATACTATTCTGCGTACGCGCCCGGACATTTTGGCTTCCTGGTCGGATCACGACGTCGCCGCTCGTTGGTTTGAGCTTTGCCCTCAGGCAGGCCGCAAAAAGGCGATTACTCATGAAGAGCAAATCAGAGCATTGGCGGATTGTCCGGAACGCATTGCGGTTCTGCGCAAGCGGCTTTGCAGCCTGAGTTGGTTCATGGCCAAACTCAATGAATTCATCGCTCGCGAGGCCAACAAAGAAGACAAGGTCAAGGGCAGATTCTGGGAATCGCGCTTTAAATGTCAGGCCCTGCTTGATGAAGCCGCGACGGCGGCATGCATGGTCTATGTTGATCTGAATCTGATTCGGGCCGGCGTGGCATCGACTCCCGAAGGCAGCGACTTCACTAGCATCCAGGAACGAATTCGTGCCTGGCGAAAAGAAACAATGGCGCCGGGCGGGGAATCAACGGCACAAAATGGTGATTCCTGCCATGCTGGAGATTATTCTCCTCAGCCGAAAGACGTCGCGGACAGTCCTGTTGCAACGCCGGGAGTTGTTTCTGGTTCAGGCAATTTTATTCATGATCCAGACTCTGCCGGTTTTTGGCTATGCCCGATTCAATCGAACTCCTATAGGCGCGGAATCCTCGAGATGTCTGCCATTGACTATTTCGATCTTGTGGATCAATCGGGTCGCATGATTCGCTCGGACAAACGCGGATTCATCGACGCCCGCATTGAACCGATCCTGAATCGGATTGGAGCTGTTCCCAAGGCATGGGTTGAAACAGTTTCGCATTTTGGCGCTGCATTTCGGCTTGTCGCCGGCAGTATTGCCCATATACGTGAATTTGCCGGTCGGCTCGATAGGTCTTGGTTCAAAGGATTGTCGACTGCTCGGTCTGCTTTCACATAGTCTGATAGCTTTTTAATATGAGCCCGGTATTCACGTTATGTCGAACAGTTGAACTATGCTCCCGCTCGTTTGTCCCTTCGGTTTTTCCTGTTGAAATCGCCGCCGAATTTTTGGCCAATTGAAAGAATAATTTCCAAAATTCGTCCAAAGGGCTTCTCTCGAACCATTTTGCAGGACTTCTTTTCCGTTTTGACGGACAAACAGAAAGCGAGAAGCCGGAAAGAGACCAGGAACAGAGGGAAAGAATAATCGAAACTTGGCGAAACGATGGGTGTCCAGATTCCCCAGATTCCCAGACTCCTCGCAGATTCCATTAATGGGTGTCCACAATCTAACAATCTACAGAAGATGATTTCAATGCTTGCGACCATCTTCTGCATCTTTCCAATAAAGGTCTCCGACATTAAGAAAATGGTCGGAGCGACGCAGAAACATTTCTGAGTCGCTTAGAAACATTTCTGAGGCTTTGAAAAGATGTTTTCAGGGACCGAAAAGATCTTTTCAGCGATGGAGATTGTAATCTCGGTCCTTGAGAATATCTTCTCCGCTGCCAGGATCATGTTCTTCCTCGTTGAGAAAACAATCGGTGTGTCCCAGAAACATTTCTGCGTCGCTCCGACCATTTTCTGCGTCGCTTAGAAATGTTTCTGCATTATGGAGAAGACATCGGCGAAGCGCAGACTGCGTTTGGCCTCACCAAAATTCCTGTCTTTCCTGCTCCGACAGTTTGGGCTAAAGGTCAATTTCCTCTTCTGGGCATTCAAGTGGCTCAAGAAATTGCTGCTTTTCAGGATACAAGCAAATGGATTTACGAGGAAAACTGGGACAACGGGGCGCGGAAGTGGCGCAGACCACGCTGTATTGCCAGTCTTTTGGTATTCGAGTTACTATAAGATCATGTGCAAACGATTGCTGCTTGCTGGAATTCTTATTTCCCTCTCGATTCAAGCTCAGGAGGCAACCATGCCGGATCTGAAAAAGCTCGAAACCATGACAAAGCGGTTTGCGCCGGTCGAGATCTCAGCGGATATCTCCAAATTGCCGACGCGTGAAAAACAGGCACTGGCCAAACTGGTGAGTGCGGGGTTGATCATGGATTCGCTTTTTCTGCGCCAGGTCTGGGCCGGCAACGAGTCGATGCTTCTTGATCTTTTGAAGGACCCAACGCCGCTGGGCCGGGCGAGGCTGCATTATTTTCTCATGAACAAAGGCCCCTGGTCCCGGCTGGATAATAATGAAGCTTTTATTCCCGGTGCGCCTAAGAAGCCGGAAGAAGCGAATTTCTACCCGACAGGCGCATCAAAAAAAGAAATAGAATCGTGGCTGAAAGGGCTTTCAGCAGCAGAACATTCTAATGCTATGGGCTTTTTTACTGCGGTTCGGTATCAGAAGAACTCAAAACCGGGAAATTATCAGGTGGTTCCGTATAACCTGGAGTATCAAGAGGAACTCGTTATGGCGGCCGGCTTATTACAGGAAGCCGCTTCACTTACCGCTCAGCCCAGTCTCAAGGCTTATTTATCGAAAAGGGCAGACGCCTTTTTGAGCAATGATTATTATGAAAGCGACGTAGCCTGGATGGAGCTGGATTCCAGCATCGAACCAACGATCGGCCCGTACGAAGTCTATGAAGATGAATGGTTCAATGCCAAAGCGGCTTTCGAAGCATTCATCGCAATCCGTGATGACGCCGAAACCAAAAAGCTCTCGAATTTGAGTTCCCATCTTCAGGATATTGAGAACAACCTCCCGCTCGACGCCAAATACCGGAATCCAAGGTTGGGTTCAATGGCGCCGATAAGGGTTGTGAATGAGATCCTTGCATCCGGGGACGGCAATCACGGTGTCCAGACGGCGGCATTCAATCTTCCCAATGATGAACGCGTCATCAGGGAAAAAGGGGCTAAGCGCGTTATGCTGAAGAACGTGCAGGACGCAAAATTCAAAATCGTCCTGGTCCCAATCTCGAAATCCGTGCTTTCAAGCCGCGATCAGGGCCATGTCTCATTCGACGCGTTCTTCACCCACATCATTATGCACGAGTTGATGCATGGCCTCGGTCCGCATGCAATTCGCGTCGGCGGGCGCGATACAACAGTGCGCCAGGAACTTAAGGACACTTACAGCACAATTGAAGAGGCAAAGGCCGATATTTCAGGGTTGTTCGCACTTCAGCGCCTGATAGATCAGGGAGTCCTTGGGAAAGATCTGCAGGAGAGCATCTACGATACGTTTCTGTCTTCCGCATTTCGTTCGATCCGATTTGGAATTTCGGAAGCTCATGGCCGCGGAAACGCGCTGCAGCTTAATTTTTTGCTTGATTACGGAGCTTTTTTAATTGAAAGAGATGGGACCTTTTCGGTGAACCAGGCGAAAGTCAAAGATGGGGTAATGGCACTTACCCGTGAATTGTTGACCTTGGAAGCCGAAGGGAATTATTCGAAAGCAAAGGATTTGCTTTCCAGGCTGGGCATCATCAGATCTGAAATCCAGAAAGTGCTGGAAAAGCTCCGAGATATTCCGGTGGACATCGAGCCGAAATTTACCACGGCCCAGCAGCTTTCAAGGTAGACACGGCGTCTCGCCGCGTGGCGTCGCTTCGGCAACGGCGAATCAAACGCGGCGAGACGCCGCGTCTACCTTTTGAAGCCGGTCGGGATAATTGGTGATAATGCGGTCAACGCCTAAGTTGATCATGCGCCGGAGATCCTCCGGTTCGTCGACTGTCCAGACTGATACGGACAAACCCTTTTCATGCGCGGCCTTGACGAAATCCGAATTTGCGAGATCGTGCCGGATTGCCACTTCGTCGGCCATGATGGCCAGGGCAGCCTGAACCGGATTTTCCGCGAGCCTCGAAATTAAAAGAGCTGTTGGAATGGAAGGGTAGATATTTTTGGTTTTTACCAGCGATTGCTGATTGAATGATAGAAATAAAGTTCGGCTTTCAAAACAGTTGCGGCGGATGAGCGACACCAGAGAAGATTCGAAATCCGGCGGGTAAAGCTCGGGATCTTTTATCTCGACATAAATTCCGGCTTCATTTTCTCTTAGCAAATCCAGTATCTCCTGAAGGCTGGGAATCCGCGAACAGGCGAATTCCGGACGCGCCTTCCGCGGATATTTTTCATTGAACCAGGTCCCGGCATCCAAGAGCTTCAGTTCCGGCAGAGTTAGATCTGCAACGCGCCCTTTGCCGTTTGTGGTCCTGCTAACATTGGGATCGTGAATACACACAATTTCGCCGTCGTGAGTTTTGTGGACATCCACTTCCACAAAATCCACAGCCATTTGAAGAGCGATCCTATATGCTTCCAGCGTCGTTTCGGGAGCATGTCCCGAGGCGCCTCTATGGGCAACAACCTGTGGCGTGTTTTTTGTGTTTGGAAACATTATTTTACAAACTTATTGATTAACAGGCTCATAGTCAACGCGTCAATGTTCTATAATTCAGCTACGTGCAGTGCGTGAGGGGATTATGGACGAATGGAAAATGCGGTCAATTGGATATATTCGAAGTCCTTATCAGGACACCCAACAAGTGCCGAAAGGACTTGGAACAACCCACACCATGGATGGAATTCTGGAGGTGTTGGCTGAGTTTGAGGAGGGACTCCAGGATATCGAGGGTTATTCCCATTTGCTTATTCTCTGGGTTTTTCACAAAGCGCAGGGCTTCGAACTCATTGGCCGGCCTCCGACCGACGATCTGCCGCATGGAGTGTTTTCAACTCATTCTCCGCGCAGACCTAATCCCATCGGATTGACCGTGGTTGAGCTGGCTCGACGAGAGGGATCTAATCTGCATCTGCGCGGAATTGACATGCTCGATGGGACTCCCGTTCTGGACATCAAGCCGTATACATCAAGCGTGCCGATGGACCAATTGCGGCGGGGGTGGCTGGAAGAAGCTGAAAAACGAAAACAAGATCAAGGAGGAGATTCTGAATGCCGGGAACATATAAAAAAATCGAAATAATTGGGACATCGCCTGTCAGTTTTTCGGAAGCGGTCAGATCCGCCCTTGCCGACGCTTCGCAGACAATCCGGGGTATGGATTGGTTTGAAGTTGTTGAACAGCGCGGCATGATCAAGAATGATAAGGTCGCAGAGTTTCAGGTAGTCCTGAAGATTGGATTCAAAATCGAGCGCTAGGAGCCAGTCCGAGTATTAGGAGGGGCCGCGTTTCTGGCTGCGCGCGGGCAGATGCAAGGCGCGAGGAGGAGGCGATGCGGTGCCATCGTCGAGGAGCGGCAACGCTGCAGATGCCCGCGCGAAGCCGGAACCCGAAGGGATCTGGGTCCGAAGGCCCAGCCGCATGGGGCTTGCACGATCTGGGTCCGCGCAGCGGCCCAGCGCGATCGCTGCGTTGCTCGTCGTCAACGATGTCCCCGCATCGCCTCCTCCTCGCGCCTTGCGCTC
>JAHFUH010000378.1 GCA_023265215.1 Acidobacteriota bacterium | reverse complement strand
TCGAGGCTTGCCGGCCGGTGAATACTCCATAGTGTTATAATCGATTACATATTTTACATCCTTGCCTTTGGCATCCTTACTTTTCTTGTAGAACCCCTGCTTGGTCTTATTGCCGAGCCACTTGAGTTCGATCATTTTGTTCATAAAATCGGCCTGAACAAACATCTCCCGCATTTCATCGTCCGGAACCGCCGCATAGAGATTCGTCATGACGTGATGGCCGGTATCCAGGCCGACAAGATCAAGGGTTCCGAAAATGGCGGTGCCAGGGCGTCCCAAGGCCTTGCCGATGATGGCGTCCGCTTCGTCGATCCTCAAGTTCCTCTCAACCGTGAGCCGAATGGCATTGGAGAAGTCGAACAAGCCGATCCGGTTACCGATAAAATTGGGCACATCCTTGCAGACGACGACACCCTTCCCCAGTACTTGCTCGCCGAATCGGATCATGAAGGCCGCGACATCGGGTCCGGTTTCCGCTCCGGGGATGATCTCCAAAAGCTTCATGTATCGGGGAGGGTTAAAAAAGTGCGTCCCGAGGAAGTGCTCCTTCAGTTTCGGTCCGAATTTAGCGGAAATCTCCCGGATCGGAATGCCGGAGGTATTTGTGGTCACGATACAATCCGGCCGGACCACCTTTTCAATCCTCGAAAAGAGGTCCTGTTTGATCTTGAGATTCTCGACGACCGCCTCGATGACCCAATCGACATCTGCCAGCCAGCCTAGATTGTCCTCGAAATTGCCGGTCCGGATCATGGAGGCGTTCTTTTTTGTGAAAAATCCGGCCGGTTTTGAGTTCACAACACCGGCCAGTCCGTTCGCCGCAAACCTGTTACGCCAAGTCGGGTTTTGTTCCGTCAACCCCAGCGCTTTATCGGCTTCGGTCAACTCGAAAGGAATGATGTCCAGAAGGACGCATTCAATCCCCGCATTGGTCAAATGAGCGGCAATAGCGGCGCCCATGACCCCGGCTCCCAGTACGGCCGCCTTCTTGATTTCGTATGCCATATGTTCCTCCTCTCATTGGTCTGTATGCGGATGGCGGATTTATGCCCGCAGATGCACCGTCACCCGCCACGCCCGTCCACCATATGAATGATTCGAATCGTCTAGCAGGTAAAGGATTCGTCCGCCATCTCAATAGGGATCTTCTCCTCCGACTTGATCGCTTCGCACCGCGCCTTCACCGTGCAGAGGATCTCAACGGCGAAAAATTTAGCCGCTGCAACCTTGCCCGAGTAATAGGCGACATCGGCATTCTCATGAATCAGTGCCCGCATTCTTCCTCTGGAATCCGTCACACCCTTCTCCTGATAAATCGCTTTGAGTTTTTCCGTAGCAAGGGCCGCAGACTGAAGGAGAAAATGGCCGACCAGGACATCTCCGAAAATGTCGAGATACGGAGAGGCATTCAGAATAGGAATCAGAAAGCTTGAGCTTTTCCCAAGCTGAGCCAGCGTCAGGGTCATATCAACAAGGGCATTATAGGCCTCTTCCAGACGAATCGCATAAATCTTCAATTCGTCAGTGCCCTTGGCTTTGGCCACTGTCAAGCCGATCTCGCCGAACATGGTCATCACATTCATCCCCTTATTCTGTCCCAGTTTCCGGCCGACGAGATCGAGGGCCTGAATCCCGTTGGTTCCTTCATAGATACAGGAGATCTTGCAATCCCGCATATACTGTTCCACCGGATATTCCTGACAATATCCGTAACCGCCGTAAACATCGATCGCCTTTGAACAGATCTCCATGGCCTTGTCGGATGAATAGGCCTTGCAGACCGGCGTCAGCAGATCCACGAGCCCCTGCCACTTTTCATGTTGCTCCGGATAAGCTTTTGCCATATCCATACAGTAGGCCGTGAAATAGTTCAGAGCCCGGATTCCTTCTACATGGGCCTTCATCCAGAGCAGATCCCTCCGGACGTCGGGATGTTGGATGATCGGAACCGCTTTTGCGTCAGGATTCTTCATATCCCATATGGGTACGCTCTGAATCCTCTCTTTGGCATATGCAATCGAATGCTCTAATGCGGCTGATGCATGGCCCAGAGCCTGCATCCCCACCTCCTGACGGGCTTCGTTCATCATGTGGAACATGATCTTCAGCCCTTCGCGCTCCTTGCCCAAGAGTTCACCGACGCAATTGCCATCGTCGCCAAAATTCAGGGTGCAGGTAGCCGATCCGTTGATCCCCATCTTGTGCTCAATGTTCCCGGTATGGACGTCGTTGAGATCCCCTACACCGCCCTCCAGATTTACACGATACTTTGGAACAATAAAAATGGAGATGCCGCCCGTGCCGGAGGGATCGCCTTCAATACGGGCTAGGACAAGATGAATGATGTTTTCAGTCAGATCATGATCCCCGCAGGAGATGAAGCTCTTCGTCCCACTGATGCTGAATGTCCCATCGGAAAGCCTTTTCGCCGTCGACTTCAGCGCCCCGACGTCGCTTCCCGCGCCCGGCTCCGTAAGACACATCGTTCCCGTCCACTGACCGGCATACATCTTGTACATGCACTTGTTCTTCTGCTCATCCGTCCCGAAATACTGGATCAGCGAGGCAGCCCCGTGGGTCAACCCCGGATACATGAGAAAAGAGAAATTGGCGGCGTAACAATGCTCAAAGTTGGCCGTCGCCATGATGACAGGCATCCCCTGCCCACCGACTTCAGGAGGTTGTGTCGGGCAGAGCCATCCTGCCTCAACATACTTCTTGTATGGTTCATGATAGCACTTTGGCACGGTAACCTTTCCATCCTTGAAGACGCATCCTTCCTTGTCACCCGCTGCGTAGGTCGGAAGGATTTCATTAATAGCCATCTTCTCTGCTTCCTTGAGCATCATCAAGACATCCTCTTTTGAAAAATCTTTGAATGTTTCAGTCAGAAATAACTTTTCAATCCCCAGTTGCTCAAAAAGAAGAAACTCCTGATCTCTCTGATTCACCAATAAATTGCTCATAGCTCAAACTCCCTTCTCTCTTTCGTCCAAAATGGCAGATCAATCCTTTAGAGACTTCTCACCGCGCCTGGAGTGCGGTCGAGATCCCGCGAATATAGATTTCAAGACCCGCTTTAACGGTATTTTGAATTATATCAGCTCTATTTTTCTCGATACCGGTAAATAGATGGAGCGAGATGATACCGTTAAGCATTCCCCAGATGGCATTCCGGTTCAGGCGGAGATTAAGCGTTGCTTGGAATTCACCTTTTTCGATGCCATATATGAATACCTGTTCGATGACACTAATGGTTTTGTTGGTGGTTTTGATAATGTGGTTATTGAGATCCTCGGGCAGATTCATATCAGGCGTGTGGAGCATAAATCTGACCAGAATTCTGAACAATTCCCGATCATTAAGAAAGAAATCCACGTAGATGGAGGAAAGTCGGATGAGCACCTCTGACGCGCTGATAGGATTTATTAGAAGATCGGAGATGCGATCGTGAAACTTGTCGATGTCATTCAGAAGAATATGGGCGTAAATTTCTTCCTTGCCCTTGTAATACAGATATATCGAACCCTTGCTCAGCTCTGCTTTCCTGGCAATACTCTCGACTGTGACCGATTTGAAGCCCTTCTCAAAAAAAAGCCTTCGGGCCGCCCTCAGGATAGCCGTCTTTCGATTTTCGCGTTCCCGCTTTCTTCTTTCTTCCAGTCCCAATATCAGAGCCTCTCATGAGCAATTTAATGTAATGAGCCTCAAGACCATATTTGCAAAGGCTATCGGATTGTAGGCAAAATCTTCAACAGCCCTTTCGCAGACACTAAGACAGGAGAGAAACCGAAAATAGTTTACCGCGCAAAGGCCCCACTGTTCGAACATATGCGCCCCGCGATCGTATCCAGAACCGCGGTCAATATATGACCGCTGGTCACGATCTGAATTTATCCCAATGCTACTTATGCTGTCAAGCAAAATTAGCGTCAAGATCGGAGTCATAATCAATTATTCATAACAAATTTATTACATGACAACGAACGAAATATATATAGTTCAGGAATTCGCACGAATAATACCGTATCCGTTTTGGGTATGGCATGTCCTTCTGCATCCGCCTGTCTTATCTGACAGATGCCCCGCAATTACTAACTGACGGACATGGTCTTAATGGTTTTCTGGAAACAATGCGGAGCGGATGGCCTTCATCTTTGCCAAGCGGAAAGTCATTGCGGTCCAAAGGCATCCTAGGCCGTAACGGATGCTTCGCCGAAAATTGATCGACGAGGCATCCATAAAATACTTCGTGGGACAGCTTACCTCGGCAATCATGTAACCCTTCCAGATGATCTGTGCCAGCATCTGGTTGTCGAAGAGATAATCGTCGGAATTGCCGGTGAGTGAAAGGTTTTCGAGCAGCTCCTTCGAGAAGGCCCTGTATCCGGTGTGGTACTCGGAAAGCTTCGCACCTAATAATGCATTTTCGGCCATCGTGAGAAAACGATTGGCAATGTATTTCCAGACCGGCATCCCGCCTTTCAGTGCGTATCCTCCCAAGATGCGTGATCCCAGGACACAGTGATAGAGGTCGTTTCCGATCATCGCGGCCATCGCAGGAATCAGTTTGGGCGTGTACTGATAGTCCGGATGCACCATGATAATGATATCCGCCCCGGCCGCAAGCGCCATCCGGTAGCAAGTCTTCTGGTTGCCGCCATACCCCGTGTTCCTTTCGTGGACATGAAACTTCGTATGGGGCAGAATAGATGCGATGTCCGAGGTTTCATCCCGGCTTGCGTCGTCCACAAGAATCACCAGATCCACGATCTCCTGCTCCATGACCTCGTCGTACGTCTTCCGAAGCGTCTTTGCGGCGTTGTAGGCAGGCATCACAACGACTATTTTTTTATTCTTGAACATGATGTTTTGATATCCCTAATGCGCTATGCAATCAAGTTTTATTTGCCAAGACTCCCCAAAGTTGCAGGCATTCTCAAATCCCGGATCGCTCTTCAGTACATTCTGACTGATGGGTCATTGTTTACGGTTTCTTCCAATTTAACGAGATGCTGCCTCGTCTTTGGATTATTCGGATTAAGGGTAAGGGCTTTTTCAAAACAGGAAATGGCCTTTGAAAATTCACCCTTCAATTCGAACAGAAGCCCCAGATTCAGAAATCCCTCGTCTATCTCGGGCGAAAGCGCGATCACCCGTAGGAAGCAGTTTTGAGCTCGGGGAAAATCACCGAGAATCGCATAAGCCTTTCCCATGTAGTTATAAGGAGGTGCAAAATCTGGAGCGACTGAAATGACCTGTTCCAATTCCTCAATGGCCTCATGATACTCTCCTTTGTTGAACAGCATCCTCCCACCCAGGCTATAGTGGATTCGCGACGCTTGTTGCCAACGGTCGAACAGCGCAATCTCGTGACGAAAGGGCATATAGCTCCATGCGAGCAGGATCGGAATTAGCACCAATGGAGTAACATATTCCAAGACTTTCTTTTGTCTGATGAAATGAAACCAATCCCGGATATAACCAGCGGCAAAAATACTCAAAAATGGCACTGCCGGCAGACGATACCGCGAGGCCGGAAGAAAAACGGTAACAGAAAGAAGATAGACCAAGACCATCCAGTAAATAAGAAATGCATGGCGGAATCTGCCGAGTGCACTGCCCATACCAAGCAAGCCCAGAACCGAGAGGAGGCCAAAACTGAGTAACGGCCATCGTTTAAAGGC
>JAHFUH010000377.1 GCA_023265215.1 Acidobacteriota bacterium | reverse complement strand
CGTAATTGCCGACACCATTTTTGCTCCGGAGCAGCCCGAAATGGGATAAAATCCAAAACTATGCAGACTAATGATCATGTACTGGGGATTCGTGTTTACCTGGAAGATACGGATGCGCAAGGCATCGTATATTACGCCAACTATCTTCGTTATTTTGAGCGCGGCCGGAGCGAGTTTCTAGAATCGCTCGGCATTCCGATGAATGAAGTCGCGCGGCCGGATTGCAGGCTGGTTGTATACGAGATCCGCGTTAAGTTCCGGCGCCCCGCCTCCCTGGGTGACAGAATCGAGGTGTTGACCTCAATGGTTCGTGCTTCGGAATACCGGCTCACTTTTCGGCAGCAAATCAGGCGCCGGGGAGAGGAAGAGGCTCTGGTGAGCGGCGAAGTGGATGTTGTTGCTATTGACCAGGATGGCACATTAAAGGAATTGCCGGCATTCCTCAGCCAGGCATGACCCAATGCGTGCCCCCGCGCAGGTTGTGAGAAAAAATCGAAATTGAGGCGCGAAGCGCCGGCAATGAATAGCCCTGAGCATCAGCTCGGGGTAAACGGATATTCCGGGAACGATGCCTGAAGGGCCGGCACTAACAAACGTTTGAAGTGCCGCTCCTACGGCACTCATCATCGCTCAGTTCTATCCCCAGCCTGACGGCCGGGCCTATTCACTATTGGACCTTCAGGCCTTTGCTGAACAATTGTCACCCGACGCAAAAAAAAGTAAACAATACCACTTGCTTGAACGGTTACTGTATTGAGGGAACAATGGAATCCGCGACACCTCTCAATGCAGGGCTGATGGAGAGTGAAGAAGATCTGAAATCCCGGCGGGGGAGCCTGGTGACCGACGACAGGACGATCTACGACGAACTGATCGCGCCCCTCGAAGCCAAGATGATGCATTCCATTTGGCAGGTCGTGCGCAATGCGGATATGGCGGAGGACTGTCTCCAGGACGCATTGGCTGTCGTTTGGAAAAAGCGCTTCCAGATCCGACTCCATCCCAATCCAAAGGCTTTGATCCTGAAGATCTGCCTGAATGCAGCCTATGATTCCTTACGCAGACTGGGCCGCATGCGGCGCCAAACGGATTTATCTCCGCTGGACAATGCTCCGGCTCCACCGGACCACGATGCGGATCGTGATCTGGAAGAAAGAGAAATCGCGGAGCAGGTGCAGCAGGCGATCCGGCGGCTTCCCAGAAAACGCGCGCTCGCCGTGATGATGTGGCTTATTCACGAAGAGTCTTTTGAAGCGATCGCGCTCGCGCTGGACTGCAGCGAAATAACCGCAAGGATTCATATTTCCCGAGGCCGCGCCCAACTCAGGAAATGGCTCTCTCATCTGTGTCGGAGCAGCCGGCAGGAGGTTCGAAATGAATAGATCCAATATCCCCGAGCCTGATCTGGACAAACTCCTTAAGCAGGCACTCAAGGATAATCTCCCGCCCGAGGCCGAGGCCAGGATGAACCGGCAGTTTCTCAATCTCAAGCGCACCCTTGACCGGCCTGAAGGCGCGGCGGAGGCGGATGAGTGGCCGTGGACGCACGGGTTGTTCCGGAAGGAAATTCTTGCTGTTGCATCGGCGGTCATGCTGATCCTGGGCGCCGTGATGCATCTTAGCGGATCTCAGAGCGCCCTGGCTCACTCCATTGAGCAGTTGAAAGTGATCATAACCGTATCCATGAGTCTGAATCACGCGGCTTTTATGGATTGCACCGTCCTGAACCCGGAGGCTGGAGGCGAGGGAACTTCCTATCACGTGATCTGGCGCGCTGACGGTGATGCTCGTGTGGATATGGTCTCTGCCGGCGGCGCTCAGACGATTTGGATTTCAGATGAAACCATTTCGTTCTCCGGCTCTGCCGGCGGCTTGATACGCTCGATGCCCCTCAAGACAATATCTCCCGGTCCTGTGTGGCAGCCGGCCATGGAATTCAGGGCTCCCGCGCTTTTGGCAAAAAACATGGAGGAGCGATACGGATTGATGCAGACCGGTGAGCGGACCGGATCAGGTGAATTCCTGATCACCGGCCGGGAAGACCGGCAAGCTGTTGAAATTACGATCGACGCAACAACATATTTGCCCAAGGTACTTAAAAAATATGCGTTGAATTCAGACCGGGCGAACGGGGATCGGGTCTGCCTTATGGAGGTCCGGTTTCACTGGAACCAGCCCATTTCCAGGGAGTTGTTTGTTCCCGGGCCGTAGGCAGGGAAGCGATAAATCGGCAGTAAGGTTCAGCCCTGAAAGGAGGGCATCATGTCATCCAAGAACCCCGGCAAAAAATTTTTATTGATCGTCGGCAGGATCCTGATTTTGTTGATTGCATTGATAGGCGCAGTGAAATCAGGGACACCGGCGAGTTACTACGATCCTTATGGATTTTTCTTTGTCCTGATCGGCGGAGTAGCCTTGATGATGATTAGTTTCCCGGGCGCCGAAATCTGGCGCGCGTTCCGGCATGCCGCAGGAGATTCCGGTGATGACGCGGAAATAAGAAACTCAGCTCATTTCTGGGAAGCCGCAGGCCGTGGCTTCTGGATACTGGGCGGATTGAGCAGCGTCCTGAGTATTGTTGTCAGCTTCGCAGCAATGAAATCGGAGAATGCCGTAGGTATGTCGGCGATCATACCTATGTTGATCCGCCCCCTGTTATCCACCTTCTATGGCATCTTGCTTGCGGTGATTTGCTTTGTCCCCTGCTGGAAACTCATGGGAAAGCTCCAAAGCCGGCTATCAGGGCCGGTTGCAGAGCGCAGCAATCCGCAGGTTTTATACGGGCGTTCCGGCTGGGGATTCGGGACTCTGGTTGGGTATGGGCTTTTTCTGGCCGCCCTGGTTTCAACGGTTCGCTTGCCTAACGTTTCTTTATCGGGAGTGGGGATTGCCTGTATCCCATCGTTCCTGGTTGTTTTAGGAGGGACTTTGGCGCTAATGCTGTTTATGGGAGGGAATAACACAAGGCTGACGCCATCCACAGCTTTTGCCGGTATGGGGCTCATCGGTTGCTTGATGGGATTTATCCAGATACTTCATGGCATGACCGATCCCAGCCCTCGGGGCATTGGTCGGGTTGCCGGGGCGATAGCATTCATTATCGCGTCCTGTTTCACTGCCCATTTGGGAATGGCTATCATCGGTGCGCCCTGGGAGGATCGCGCGATTCGGACAGGACGAGTCGAAGCACCATCTGCGTTCAGCCGGGTATCCTGGTACGTCTTTCCCCTGCTATCATTGATCTTCCTGGTCCTTATATACAGCATGATTGTTTTGCCCTTGCCCCCCGCCCACTAATAGGGCCTCTCACTCAATCGAAGTCCTTCGCATATGCAAACTCTTGCCGGGGGCTTAAATCCCTCGGCAAGGATCAGACTCATTTATCAATGGCACCTACTCCTTATTGCAAAGACAGTGGCTGGCGTTAGGTTGATCTGTCCAGAGGTGCTGGAATGAAGCAATGGGAGTGTGTCGCAGAAAGCAGACCAATGCTCATTTTTTAAATCAGTTCGTTAAAAATGAAGCGATTAAAATAATGGCAACTGTTTTGCCGTAGGGCTTGAAGATGGCCGCGTAGCGGCCCATGAGTTTAGCCCGGCCTTTTAAGGCCGGGAATTTGTCGAGAAATATATATCCGTCGCGTTAGCGATGGTTGACCTCAACTATGGGAAACGATCATTGGGATCCAAGGTCAGGCGTCGCTACGGTCGTGAGAAAAAATCGAAAGCATGGTATCAGGCCCTCTGCCCCGAAATGGCAGCGTCCGGCCTTTAAGGCAATGCCCTTTCAGGGCATAAAAATTTGCTTTAAGCGATTTGCGCATCCACTTCGATTTATTCTCAGAACCTACGCGGCGCAAAAAGAATATTAAGTTAGCGCTTATGGGGCACTACCCCAGGCGATATGGAACGGGCCTTCGGCCCTTCATTTTCTGAGTATCCGGTGTCTTATGGCTAAACATTTACAAATAATGAGCAACCATCGAGATCTATCTGTAAAGTATTGAAAAATAACGATAGTTTGTCTCGTTGACCTTTTATATTCCCATGGAGGTTTTACTCCAGTTCATTTTTATTGTATGTTCTTAATAACTGAACATTATAAAAGTGAACATGAGAAACGAAAATATTACTACGGAATTGAGCCCTCGCGGTTGACCACTGGTATCGATCTGGGCGTGAAAGTTGCGGATTGGCGCACTTTCAAAAACTGAGGGATATCGAAAGAATGGACATGGCAGAGGCCTTTTTCAGCCGGCTGGCGAAAGAAGACCTATCCAATCAACAGCTGTTTGCCCGCATAATGCAGGATCCCGAAGCGTTTGAGCATGCAGTCTCAATCAGGAAGCTGCATGAATTGATCCCAGAATTGAACGCCTTCGAGGAAAATCTGCAGGACAAAGACCCGAATATTTACCGCCTCATGCCCGTAATGCGGCACATGCTCGAGTCCATCCGACAAACGTTTGACTGGGTAGGCAGTTTCGGTGTCGAAGAATATAAAGATGACGAGTCGAAACGCTGCGCATTGCTATGGATCAACACAGCCCTTTTATTTCATGACCAGGGAGAAGTCGCTATCCTAAAAGGAACGAACCTGCCCCTCTGGTATCATTTCTCCGTTGAATGGACCAAAAAGAGAAGAAAGAGCATCCTGCGCGAAACCTATCCTTTTTTTGGCATGGATACCCCCGAAGGAAGAAGTTATATCAATCATTTAAAGCATCCTGAAATTTCTGCGGCACTGGCAGCCGCTCCGCTTTCCCGCCTGGGATGGGATTCCCGTTCAATCAGGATCGTGCAGTTTCTCATCAGAAATCATTCCGTTCTAATCGAGAAGGCGACCTATGGCCGTCTCAAGGACGGAAGGATTCTCCATAAGGATTTGTACGGGGATATTTCTTCCGTTCATGAAGAAACAGGCATTGCCAAGGAAGATCTTTTAAAAATGCTTCAGGTAGTTCAAATCATGGATGCCAAAGCCATAAAACCGGGCATGGCGGAAATTCCGCAGGAAACGATGATGCGCGTCTGGCTGGCGTACAGCTACATGAATATTGTTCTGATGGCCAATGACTCTGCACGGCGATTCAACGCTTTTAAGAACTGCAGAAAGGTTTTCAGCCAAATACGTAAAGAAATGCCTTTTGGAACGCCGTTTAGCGAATCTTTTAAAGAATTGATTCGACGAATCGAGACCGTCGTCGACGGTCTCGATGAGGAAGACAAAAAACTGCTCGAACAGGAACTGGAATATTTCGAAAGATTCGAAATCATCCGGGAAGATCATATTCATATCAACAATCAATTCAACAGGCTGCTTCATCTTATTGAGAGGAAATCGGGCAGCGAACTGTCCGTGAATGACAAAGCAGTCTTGCTGCGAGCCTACAAGATTGCCTACCGATCCCATGACGGACAGTTTCGCCGCGCGTTTAAGATCATTCCCACCGGAGATACACGCCGCAAATATATCGAGCATCCGATAAAGGTCGCAAAAATCATGGTCGAGTCATTCAGGGTGACGGACCCTCTCATTCTTGCCGCTGTGTTGTTTCACGACGTTTTAGAAGACACGGAAATAAATGACGCCGATATCCTGGCGGCATTTAAAAATGAAGACGCAAAAGGGCGCATACTCAGCGCGATAAAAATCCTTACCAAACCGGAATCAAGAAAAACATTAAAGACTA
>JAHFUH010000036.1 GCA_023265215.1 Acidobacteriota bacterium | reverse complement strand
GCCGGCCGCAAAAGCATCGCCTTTTGCCAGCCTGTCGGCGAAACCACCCGCTGACGGCGTGATCCGGCCGATTCTCTATGGTGCCCGGCTCAAAGTAGAAAATCAAAAGATTACCGAGATTGAAACATTTGTCGCCCGGGAAACTGAATTTGCGTTCAATGCCGCAAACGTGCTGGAAACCAAAGACCAGGATTGGGAAAGCATCATCCCCGTGGAACAGCGAAGCAGCCGGCTGGCCATGATTGCCGCCGCTGATGATTATTATGATATGTTCGTCGATAATCCCAAAGTGCATACCCCGTTCGCTAGTATTTGCGATCGCTGGGAAAACGGCTTTCAAACAACCAAGGGCGGAGGAATGATGGGCGGCGTTAAGATGACGGCGCATGACTGTTCGCCGAAGGGTTTGGTTATTACGACCCACGGTCCTCGGCGCTTCCTGGTGGATGTGGAAGCCGGAACAGTTGTCGCTTATGTGCATTTCACGGGCAGCCTGCCGGATTTCCATGTGTTCCGGATGAGAAGCGGCAAAGTGGATTTGGTTCAAGCCGTCATTGGCGCGGGCGCCAAATCAATGGGCTGGCCGATCGAACCAATCTGCAAATAGGGCGGCTATGGACTATCAAGAAGGCAATGTTCTTATCGACGGGATCAAAATCCACTACTACCGCTACGGCGGGAAGAAGCCTTCTATCGTGTTGCTGCACGGCGGTTCAGACGACGGGCTTTGCTGGGGACGAACAGCACAGGAGCTTGCGGAACGATATGATGTCATCATGCCGGATGCGCAAGGACATGGACTTTCCGATAGATTAGGCGTGGATTTTTCTTTTGATAACCATACGAAACATGTCGCCGGTCTGGTCAAAGAACTGGGGCTCGAAAAGCCGATCATTATGGGGCATTCCATGGGCGCCGGGATAACGTGCAGCGTTGCGATGGAGTACCCTGATTTGCCCAAAGCCATTATCCTTGAAGACCCGTCCTGGGGCTTGTTTCCGCCAAAACCGGAAGAATTTGAAACAGCTAAAAAGAACCACGAGGCAATACGGGCCTACCAGACAGAAATTGCCGGACTTCCACTGGAGGATATAAAAGCCAGATGCCGCATGGATAATCCAACATGGCCTGAAGATGACGTAATACCCTGGGCAAATTCCAGGAAGTTGTGGGACAAGGCTATTTTTAACGGTGTCGGAGTTCCGTCACTCCCTTATGAAGAAATTGTTGCCGGACTTCAGTGTCCTACGCTGCTCATCATCGCGGAAAACGGCATCGTATCCAGAGCTATCGCGGAAAATGCGGCCAAGCTCTGGAAGTCTAAATCGCCGTTTAGGTGGGAATACATAAAGGGCGCCGGACATAGTATTCGCCGCGAACAGTACGCCGCATACAAAACAGCGCTCTATGACTGGCTGGATGCGCTTAAATAGTAGCTCTACAGCCCGCGCTTGCGGAGGAACCAGATGAATAGGAGAACGCATGCGCCTGTTTTTGATTTCTCTTAGTCTCAGCTAAACCCATGGCCTATGACCGTGCGACCCTGACAGGCTAAGCCGTTCCGGCGTGCTGTCGTTAGCGAAATTTCACAACGAGTTAATAGCTTCGGGGTCGGTATCGGAGTCGGCTTTTGCAAATGGAATGAATGCAATGCGATTCGTCCTTCCCCAAAAGACTGAAAGCAAAATGGAACGGATAGAGGCGCGGGAGATCGTATTGAGCGATGGAGTGACGAGCGCGAAACTCACTCCGGCCGCGCTTGTGTTCAGCGCCAAATCCGGGCGCGAGGCGGAAAAAGCTGCTTTCACTGCATCGGAAATCTCCCTGGGTGGCAGGTTTTCCACAGTGATCAGGCCGGAAGGAATGATCTGCAGCAGGGATGGCGTGCCGCGGTATGACCTTGTTGATTGAGAAATAGGAGCTTCGATCGCCTTTCTAAGGAAGTGCTTTGATGGAGGTGCGCTATGAATAAGATCCTTGCCTTTGGAGCGACCGGTCCCTTCGCCGGCCTTGTTTTGCCTGAACTGGCGCAACGCAACGCCGAGGTTCGAGCCTTCGTTCGCAAATCTGGTGATGTGCCACTTGTGCGCCGCAACGGCGCATCAGAGGTTGCAATTGGCGACCTCACCGATGCAGATAGCGTACGCCAGGCACTTAAGGGTATCACCAGCATATTCTATGTTTCGCCCGTGTTCCTTGACAATCAGGCGGCGATCGGCCAGCGTGTTGTAGCTCAAGCCGTCGAGGCTGGGGTCAGGCGCTTCGTCTTCTCCTCCGTCATCCATCCGGTGTTGAACGGCCTTCCAAACCACGCGTCTAAAGCGCTTGTGGAGGAGGCGGTACTCGACAGCAACCTGGAATTCACCTTCCTGCATCCAGCGATCCTGTTCCAGAACTACGAACGCACATGGCGTGGTATTATTGAAAACGGCGTCATCATCGAACCATGGTCAAATGAAACTCGCCACAGCCGCGTCGATTATCGTGATGTCGCCAAAGTGGCGGCAATTGCAATAACTGAGGACCGATTAACGAATGGCACTTTTGAACTCTGCGCAGAGGGAACGCTCAACCGGCACGAGATTGCAGCCATGATCGGTGATATCACGGGCTGTACAATTGAGGCGCGGCGGGGCGGTGCGGACATGCTCAACAAGTTCCCCGATTTGCTTCGACCGATGTTTGAGCATTATGACCGTTACGGCCTGCGCGGAAACGCCTTGACGCTACGCGCGATCCTCGGACGCGATCCGCAGACCCTGCGCGCCTATTTTGAGGAGCTAGCGGGCAAGGCGCCCTGCGTCCATTAGATTTTTCCATCGCCGGCCACGAATTGGCGGCTCTCCATGGTCATGACTGGGAAGGCAGCAGTTTACATCCAATCCAGCACTATTTTGGGAAGCAATGACCGGCGTCCCTTGGTAAATGGAGACCATAGCTACCGAGCCCAGCGCATCTCTTGCTTCTCCCTGGAGCCTGGATGTCAGTGGACGCAACACGCGCATCCCGGAAACTGCAATCGTACAAATTATTGATATCTCGGGCTACGGGCTTTTGACTGCAGCGATTTCGGGAATCGTATTTTTCGATTCAGGAACGCCGGTTTGCATAGCTGTGCTGGCTGCCACGCTTGCGGGATTTGGCTCGGGAATGATTCCGATCCTCATGCGCTCGTGGCTCAATATGCCGTCCCCAAAAGATTGCTCGGAGCATCGATGGGCGCTCTTTACTTCAGCATTACGTTAGGGACAGCTATTGCTCCAGCCATTCTGGGATCGGCGATGAATACTACCTATTCAAAGTCGCTTGAAACGACTCTTCCAGCCGAATTGCATCAATTTGCGGACAAAGCAACGATCACAGCACTGGCAGATCCAAAAGCACTCTTGTCCCCCGCAGCGATGAAAACGCTCGAGTCGGCTTTCGCTAAAGAAGGATCTTATGGAAGCGGCTTGTTCAAGCAGACTGTCGAGGCTATTCGCACATCCTTGCAGGCCGGCTTGAGGATCGTTTTCCTGCTGGGCGCCGTAACAATGTTTATTTCATTTTTGCTCATCCTCACGGTTCCCGAAGTATCGATGGATGCCGTTGTCGAGGATAAGAAAGCTCCACTCCCCGCGCTTGTGGAGGAACCCGCCGAATAGGAGAACACAGGCGCATTATCTCGACTTCCGCGGGGATGCTCATTTTTCTGCATTTTCGGGAATTTACGAAATTTATAATGATGCGTTGACACCGCCGTCGACAGGGAGCAGCGCGCCGGTAATGTATTTGGCTTCTTCGGAGGCTAAAAAGGCGACAGCTTCGGCAATATCTTTAGGCTCTCCTATGTGACCTAACGGAATACGAGGATTTTCGTAAGGCCTATTGACATATTCCCGATAACCGACCGGCGTTCCGACAAGACCGGATCCAACAGCATTTACGCGGATATGATAAGGCGCAAGATCCATGGCGGCGCACAGGGTAAGATTATTGACGCCGCCTTTTGACACAATATAGGAAAACTTATCTTTCATCCCTCTGGAACTGGACACGGTGATATTGATGATATTCCCGCCACCCTGCGCTTTCATGATTTCGGCGGCGAGTTTCGTGCACAGATAATAACTGCGGAGATTAACGGCAATGGTGTATTCCCATGTCTGGAGATCGCAATCGAGAATCGATTCGTTTTTGGTAAATGCGACATTGTTGATTAAAATATCGAGCCGCTGAAAGCGGTTTCGTATAAAAGCAAATAAACTTTCAATCGATGCTATGTCGGAGAAATCCGCCTGAAAATAAAAGCCCCCGCCAGGCAGATTTTCCGAAACACTTTTAGCCTCTTCCTCGTGCCGCGATGTGACGATAACGTGATAGCCCCGGATTGCCAGTGTTTCGGCGATGCTTTTGCCTATATTGTTGGTGGATCCCGTAACCAGCGCGATTTTTTCCATTACACCTTCCGTGGAACGATGAGAAATGTTGAACCGAAGCCCAAAGCTTCCCGCTATTGCAGCCCTTGAAATTATTCATCAATAAATATCCGGATTGCAAGATTCGAATGCATAATCATGGAGGCCTGCTTTGGCGTAATATGATTAGGGAAAATAGTCACTGAATGACGGTGGAGCTAACCATGACGTTTATAAAAGGGTGTTGGAGATATTGGCTTCAAGCGGCGTTCTTGCTGGTGACAACCTGCCTGCCGTTGCAAGCTGCTACGGCCGGCGCCGGCGCAGAACCGGAGCGCAAGTGGGTGGATGCCTGGGCTGTCAGCTATCTGCCCACAACAATCAACGGAACGCCGCAAACTGTTCCGACGTTCCATGATCAAACATTGCGCCTGAATATGTTCCTTAAACTTGGCGGGACGGCGTTGCGGGTGAAATTGACCAGCCGTTTTTCCACTCATCTGCTGGTCATCGGTTCCGCTCACGTTGCGTTGCGCCGCGCAGCCGGCACGACCGGGGGGCCGGATATCGTGGCGGAAACGGATCAGGCGCTGACGTTTGCCGGCGCCAAAGCTCTAAAGCTCGAAGCGGGGAAAGAAATATGGAGCGATCCGGTGGAACTGGCCGTCGAGCAGCATCAAGATATAGCGGTTAGTTTGTTTTTGCCGGAAACGACAACGCCGGAAGCATTTCATCCCGTCGGTTTGAAGACGAATTATATGACCGTGGGCGATCATTGCGGCGATGCAACGTTTCAGCCGGGAAGTGCAGGTTCGCGCACCACCATGTATTTTTTCGTGTCAGGCGTTCAAGTGTTGGCGCCTGCGAACACAAAAGTAATTGTGACTCTCGGCGATTCAATTACGGATAGCGCCGCGGCTGCAAACGACATTAACGCCGCATGGCCCGATGTTCTTTCCAATCGCCTGCCGGCGCTGAAAAAAAGCGCTCCGGTAAGTGTGATTAACATGGGTATCGGCTCCAATCGCCTGGCGTCGTCTGACGCGGCGGGGCCGGCGGGCCTCAATCGTCTTGAAGACGATGTCCTTTCAAGACCCAATGTATCGCATCTGATTTTGTTGGAAGGCATAAACGACATCAGTTATGAACAGATTCCGGCGGAAAAACTGATTGCCGCCTATGAGCAAGTTATCGCCAGAGCTCATGCTCAAGGAATCAAGGTCATCGGCGCAACGTTGCTGCCGATCCAAAACTCGCGCAAAGACACGCCCGCAAATGAAGTCACGCGGCAGGCTGTAAATAAGTGGATTCGGGAATCGCATCAATTCGACGCAATATTGGATTTCGAGAAAGTCGTTCAAGATCCTGAAAATCCGCTGAGAATTCGCAAGGATTTAACCGGAGACTATGTACACCCCAACACCGAAGGCTACCGCCTTATGGGCGAATCAATACCGCTCAACATTTTTGAGTAAATAATAGTGAAATTGCATTGGTCAGCGCTGCTACTGGCGATCAAACCAATGGGTGTCCACGAATTCTGGAAGTCCAAATCGCCGCTTAGGTGGGCATACATAAAAGGCGCCGGGCATAGCATTCGCCGCGAGCAGTACTCCGCATACAAAACGGCGCTATATAGCTGGCTGGATGCGCTCTAATAACGGCGGTATTCGGCATTCCTTGACGCCATCACCGACAGCGCCATATTTCCTTATATCGAAATCGCGCTTGGGGAACTTCGGCGCCTGGATGCGTGCAAGAATTGCAGTGATATCCTCCCAGCCCGCAGCCGCACTGCGCGATACGAGCGGCATGACCAGCGCACTGCAAACCGCGGTTGCCGACTGCAGAAATTGCCTTTGGCTGAGTTCCGGCATTTTCAGCATTGCCTGTAATCTCCCGTTTATGAGCGGCTGCCATAAGTCATCTATTTATAGAAAAACAGAATATTCTGCATTCAACCGGCATTGCCAAAATTGCCGTATAATTCTATAGTTCAATTATCTTCAGGCATTAAACTTGGATATGCTGCACTCTGATTCTTGTTGGACGGAGAGCGAAGGAGGCACCCTCGATGATAGTGAAAAGCACATTGTTGCTGCTATTTTTTGGAACGATCGCTTCAGCAATCTTCCTGGCTGCTACCGATAAAATGCCGCCGCTCAAAACAGTGGATCGCGTCGATCTGAACCGCTATCTGGGAAGATGGCACGAGATCGCCAGTTTCCCTCAATGGTTTCAAAAAAACTGTGTTGCCAGCAGAGCCACCTATACGTTGCGTAAGGACGGCGACATCGATGTTCTCAATGAATGCCAGGAAAAAACGCTGGATGGAAAATTGAAAGATGCCAAAGGAAAAGCCTGGGTTATAGATTCCAAGAGCAATGCCAAGCTTAAGGTTCGCTTCTTTTGGCCTTTTTCGGGGGATTATTGGATCATTGATCTCGATCCGGACTATCAGTATGCGGTTGTCGGACACCCCAATCGCAATTATCTCTGGATCTTAAACAGAACTCCCACGATGGATTCAGCCATCTATAATCAAATAATCGAGCGTCTCAAAAAACAGAACTATGACATAGACCGGTTGAAGAAAACCCTGCAACCTGCCGAATGAATCTAAAACAATATTGTGGGACAAGGCTATTTTAGCGGTGTCGGAGTCCCGGCACTCCCTTATGAAGAAATTGTTTCCAGGCGCCAGTGTCCTACGTTGATCATCAGAGCCTAAAGCTGCCCGCTATTGCAGCCTTTTAAAATTATTCATCAATAAATATCCGCATTGCAAGATTCGAATACATAATCATGGCGACCTGCTTTTGAGTAAAATGATTTTGGAAATAGTCACTGAATAACGGCGGAGTTAACAATGGCGTTTATAAAAGGATGTTGGAGATATTGGCTTCAAATGGCGTTCTTGCTACCGGCAGCCTGCAGGCTATTGCAAGTTGTTACGGCTGGCGTCCGCGCAGAACTGGAGCGCAAGTGGGTGGATGCCTGGGCTGTCAGCTATCTGTCCACGACAATCAACGGAACGCCGCAATCAAATAGAATCCGCATATCAAATAACTTTTCAGCGAAGAATTGATTTGCAGAATCTGGAGAATACCGCAGAGGCGCAGAGAGCGCAGAGGATGCGGAGAGTAAAATCTTCTCTGCGCACTCTGCGCCTCTGCGGTGCAAGCGGCGTTTTTATTCCCAGCCGGATCCTTTGTTTGACGGCATGTAGCGCATAAATGCCTCGACCGCATGGATAGCGCCGCTGTATATTTTGAATTCCTCCCAAACTACCAGTGATTTGCCCTATGCATAGGAAGCTGTTTCGCCGAAATCCAGGCGCATCAGAATAATGCAGAGATCTTCATCCACCGCTGCCACGCGCCAGGTAATGCCGGGATGCTCGATGAGTTTCTGCGTCTTGATGTTCTCGCATTTTTGGCGAGTGCATCCGGCGCCTGCTGTAATGACACCATTCTCGATGTGGTAAGCCTGAGCGGCGAACGGCGCGTCAACTGAAACGAAGTTTCTGATCTTTGGGCCGGCAGGATAGGTGTTTGCTATTTTAATCATCTCCTCGCGCGACGCGATCTGCTTCCGTTCCGGCGCAAATGCCATCTCTTTCCGCACCTCTTTCAGCGCCTCCGGGCTAAAGAGCGCTCCTTCTTTTTGCGTGCGCACCGTCATTGTTTCGACTTCAGTGATTATTTGACCGGCAATTTTCAACCGCAGTTGGAAAGCACCGGCGATCCGGCTTCTTCAACAATAACTTTGGATGTGGCAATGCCTTGAGGAACGTCAAGAACGTCGCGACGGAACGGCCGAATAACGGATGCGTTCTTCCAAAGTCCTTCGCCCAGCTTCATCGGCTCCGAATCCTCGGTGAATTTCAGATTAGTGGAAGTTGGCAGGCGCTCTGGATCGTGCGACAGCATGGCATCCAGGTATTTCGAGATGAAACCGGTCAGACATTCCCGATTGCAGCGCGCATCGGCTGCAGGAGTTGTGACGAGCACGATAGCCAGTATTTCCACGAAAAGCAACGCTAAATAACGGAATTTGATTTTTCGCAGATCCATTGATCACCTCGAATAATATCAAAGATCCCCAACATGAATGGCGTCAGGCTCAATGGGCGCTTTTTACAAAAAGCGCCCATTGATTATTTTGCTTTGGATTTGGAGTATTCGGCGAAGAACTTGAAAATGTCCGGCATGCTATCGCCTATCACGGTGCCGTGGTCGCCTCCAGGCAATTCAACATATTTATACGTCATCCCAACCTCTTTCATGGAGTCGCTCCACTGGCGCGCATAGGTAGGCGGAACCACTGTGTCCGCGTCGCCCTGGATGAGTATTGCCGGGACGTGCGCATCCTTTAATTTGCTCAAGTATTCCTTGCGCTCATTCATCATCATGAACGCAGCCGGCGCAATGGATGCTATCGCAGCCCATTGGGACGCATATTTTGAGCCGAGAAACAGCGTTCCGGCGCCGCCCATCGAGTGGCCCAGCAAATAGGTGCGGTCATTGTCGACATTGAATTCTTTCCGCATCATTTCCAATACATTCATGACATCTTTTTCGCTCAGTTCCGCCAGGTTCGGAGGATCGACGGGGGCTTTATTCATCGAGATTACGGGCGACCCATACCAACCGGTCACGTTATAGCCCATCGGACCCGCGACGATAAAGCCGTTTTCATCCGCCAGATCGATCAACCGGTCGCGCACTATAAAATTGGCGTCGCCACCCATCCCATGCAGCGCAATGATCAGCGGATTTTTTTTATCCTTGGAAACTTTGGAAGAAACATACAACACATAGGTTATGTCCTTGTCCGCTTCCTTGAAATGGTAGCTGCGTTGCTGCGCCCGAGGATCGGGTTTGATCTGCATCGGCATTTTGGCCTGAGGACCGGGACCCGTTTTCGGAGCTTGCGCGAGAGCGGATTGGACGCATGCCGGCGCGAGAAGGAACGACAGTATTAAGGTAAGAAGACGTTTCATGGCTTTGATTCTTGACGCGATTTGCATAGGGGCTTTTCCTTGAGCATGTAATAAATTAAACAGTTGTTTAAAACCAAACGAATCGAGTGTATGTGAGTCTTTTTATGGATGCATTGCAAAAAGGCATGTTTGCCGGCGAGCGTTTTGGCGATTGGCGATTTGTTATTTTTTAATAACCAATTCTTTTATTATCCGCTTAAGTTAACGGTATTAGGGCGGCCCGCTGTAATTGATCCTCGATTGCATGTAAAGCTCTGCGCGGAAGGCATTAGTAAGAATGTTGTCTCCCCCCCGGGGCATCGAATACATGCTCAATGAGGACGGTTTATCCGGGCGGCAGTATTTATTGGCGTATGCTCTGGCATAGGCCCGCTGCTTTTCCTCCGTTGAGTTGTTAACATCGTATATCTTGGGCATCGTCGCAATGATGATCCGGTCGCCGTAGAGGTGATAAATCTTTTCAATGTCGTTCATCGTTTGCGGTGTCCAGGAGTCAAAGCCCGCCTCGATCATATTCGGCGCCTGCTTGATATTGCTGCCGCAACAATGCAGGTCGGCAAATTTTCCTTTTGAGTGAATAAAGCCGGTGACTCTTTTCATAAAAGGAACAATCATTTCATTCACAACGGCCGGTGAAAAAAACGTATCCTTCTGAGAGCCCCAGTCATCATGGATCGTATAGATGTCAACCTGCGGGAAATAGGTCGTGAACTTATCTATCATTCGTATGTAAAGATCGGAAAGTTTATCGAAAAAGCGCTTTACCGCGTCCGTCTGTTCCTCGTCTACCATCGCCAGAATAGCCCCTTCGAAATCCATGAATGAAATCAGCCGTTCAAAATAGCCGTTCATGAACATGGCTGCGTATGCTGTAGTACCACTCAGGTACTGTTCGTTCACCTTCGCGGCGCCTTCCCAATCCCAACTGTTGATGTCGGGCCATACGAGCTTTTTCTCAATGTCGTTGGCATCCTCGATGAACGGCCTGCCCGGACGCACCATCGATCCGCCCGCTGTTGGTATATACTCCCATTCAATTCCGAAAAGATCCTTGCCTCCGGTTAGATTGCTGACGCCGGGAATAACTGTGCCGTCAAAAACAAATGCGCGGGCGACATTATCCGGATTTATCGACGGAGTGAAATTCTTGACTTCAGCGCCGATTCCCAACATAACCTGCCAGATCGGCCTTCGTTCATACAAAGCTTTGATCGCTTCTTTGCCCGCAACAGGGAAGTTGTAAATGGGTATCGCGGGACCTCCAAAGAAATCCGGCATTTCGGCAATAACCTGCAGTTCATTTGGACTGAATATAGGAAGATGCATGGATTGGTTCTCCATCGTTAAAGCATAAAAGGAGCTCGGACGCTATCTGTCGTAAAACGGCGAAGAAACTTCCGGCAATGAAGTCGTGTCACATCCGATGCTTCAAGCTGATATCGGGGGCGAATCTATCGCCCGTTGATGGACTCTGTCAAGAGTAATGTCACAAATATGTGACATTACTCTTGACAATGCGAGGAATGGTCGGATAAATGCGGATTGACAATCGCTTTCAAGCAAGGCTGGAATATAGGACAAGTATGCGCTGCCGTTCGGTAAAACGTAAAATATGGGAGTCCTCCGCTATGAAAAGACTTTTGTTCTCTTTGTTTCTTCTTTATCCTGTCGCACTGTGGGCGCAGACGGCAAAAATCAAAATCGATATCGACAGAACCATTGCGCAGATTGATCCTAAAATCTACGGCGTATTTATGGAACCGATTCAGTTTTCCGGGAAGGAACAGGGCTTGCCGGAAACCGGAAGCCTCAATACGCTGTACGGAAGTTTATACGATCCGGCCTCTCCGCTGGCCAACGAGAGTGGTTTCAGGAAAGATTATATTGAAGCAATGAAGGATCTCAAAATTACCAACATGCGGTGGCCGGGCGGAAATTATGTTATGGCTTACAATTGGCAGGATGGCATCGGCCCCAAGAACAAACGCCCTGCGCGCATCAACTTGGCATGGAACGGAGTCGATACCAATCACGTCGGCACCGACGAATGGGTCGAACTTAATAAAGCAATCGGAAGTGAAAATGTCATCGCCGTCAACCTGGGCCTCGGCACGATTGATGACGCGCGCTATTGGGTTGAATACAGCAATTACAGCAAAGGCACCTACTATTCTGATTTGCGCGCCAAGAACGGTCATGAGCAACCGTACAATGTAAAAATCTGGGATCTCGGGAATGAAGTGGACGGCGCCCCATGGGAATTAGGCTATAAAAGCGCCGAAGATTACGTCAAGATTGCGCGTGAAGCAGCTAAAGCAATGAAATCCGTGGACGATTCGATCAAGTTCGTCGCTTCCGGATCCTCGTACTATGAAAGCACCGGCGGGTGGGTCGAATGGAACCGCAAAGTGCTTGCGGCGCTCGGAGATCTCATCTCCTATATCTCCATTCATCGCTATTGGGAAAACTCCTCCGACTATTATGCGTACATGGGACAGAGCGCGATGGATTTTGAAGAAAAAATCCGGGTCACTGCGGCTGAAATTGACGCTGTGAGGACTATGAAGGGCTTCAAGAATCCGATTTATATTTCCTTTGACGAGTGGGGCGTGATCGGAAGGGACTTCTTGTCTGTCTTGCCGGTGGCGCAATCGCTGAACTCGTTTATTCGGCACGCGGATGCGGTAAAGATGTCGAACTTTACGATGCTTACAACGCTGCTATCGAACGATAAAACAAAGGGAACCTATAAGACGCCGTTGTTCAACATTTACAAATTATTCTCCAGCAATTGCCGCGGCAATTCCATCGACGCCTATGTCGAAAGTGAAACATTCGACACCGAAAAATATAAAGGCATCCCTTACCTTGATGTCACCGCTGTATATTCCAAGGAAAGCAATGCGGTGTATATCAATGTGGTCAACCGGCATAAGGATAAAGCCATTACGACCGACATCATCAACAGCTCCGGGGTGTTGACAGGAAAGGCGGAAGCAAGCCTGATCGCGACTGAATCGCTGACAGAACCCTTCACCTATGATAGGCGGGATCGGTATGCCCCGGTAACCAAGGAAATCCAAGTTGAAGGGAATCATTTATCCTATTCATTTCCGGCGCATTCATTTATACAAATTAAGGTTGGAATAAAAAATTAGGGTTCCGGGGCGTGCTGCCGTATGCCTCGCTCAGGCCGCGCATAGGCAATGGATTCCTTATTATTTGCAGCGCAATGCAGAGGGTGTTAGGTTCTTCAACGGATACAACAAACCGATTCTAAATCAGTCTAATTTGTGGGGACATTGCCATGTTTAGGTTTAATAGGATATTGATGGGTTGCACGGTTGTGTCGCTGTGCATAGCAATAATGGCAGCGGCGCAGGAAGCGCCTGCAGTCGGCGGAAGATCCGGCGGAATGGGAGGCTCAATCCCAGGAGGCGCCGGCAGGGGCGGGAATGGGATGGTCAGCATGACGCCGCCGGAAAACGTGAATAGAATCAAGCTGTACGAAAGGACGCCCGACGTGGTGGCGGGCACGGGAAACGAACTGAACCCGATGGAGCCAACATTGGATCTGTATGTTCCGGACTCGATCAAGGCAACGCGAGCCGGCGTGCTGATTTGTCCGGGAGGCGGTTATTCAATGTTGACGGTGCCGGGTGAAGGGGCGACTATTGCCGAGTTCTTTAAGTCGCATAACATCGCAGCGTTTGTGCTGCGCTATAGGCACGGCCCTCAATACCACTATCCGACGACACTGATGGACGCTCAGCGTGCCCTGCGTTTAATCCGGGCGAATGCGGAGAAATATAACGTGGATCCGGAAAAGGTGGGTGTTTTTGGAGGTTCTGCCGGAGGACATCTTGCGGCTATACTGGCGACACTGTACAACAACAAGCTGCTGCCGGGAGCGCCCTATGTGCCGGATGCGATTGATGGCCTGAGCGCCCGCCCGGCCTTTGCGCTGTTGCTTTATCCTGTGATTGACTTGACGGACGATGCAGTTACGCATCGCGGTTCCCGCACAAATCTTACGCAGGACAAGCCGGAGTTATACGAGCCCTTGTCGCCATGGAAGCATGTGACACGAGACACTCCGCCTGCGTTTATTGTCCATGGAACGAATGACTTCCTCGTGCCGGTGAAAAATTCCCTGCTGTATTACGAGGCATGCCTCAAGGCTCGTGTGCCGGTAGAAATGCACCTTGAGGATATTGCACAGCATGGATTCGGGATGGGAGCAAATCTTAATGATGAAACCGTGAAGGAATGGCCGGAACAGGCTTTGCGTTTTATAATGCGTCATGGCTGGATATCGGCGAAATAATCCGTATGGTACTGCCAAATCAGCTGCCAAACGCAAAGCGGCTGGAGTGTTAATATTTAAGGAGATAGGTTATGGCAAAAACAAGCAAAACGTTGTTGTGTGCAGTTTTTTCCATCTGTATCGCGTTCGTGGCGAATGCGCAGAACGCATCGGCTCCGACTCCCCAACCCCTGGCGCCTGGGGTTTCTAGAGTCACCAGCCCGCCGGTGGGCGTTTCTTCCGGACAGACCCGGCGCGCCGGCGCCGATCCGGTCGACGATCGCGTGGAAATCCGCGAGTATGGCTTCAAGGAAACCAACGAAAACATGCCGTACGCGGTGTTCGTCTCCTCAAAAATCACCAAAGGCCAGAAGGCCCCCATGGTCCTTGCTCTGCATGGATACTCCGGGAACTACGGCACCTTCATGCGGTCCGGCTGCGTCGAGGAGGCGGAAACAAACGGCTACATTCTCGTTGGCGTGATGGGCTATAGCCCCACGGCCCCGTTCGGCAATACAAACATGTTCAGTGGACGTCGCGGCGCCGTTCCAACCACTGGTCCTGCGCCCGCCCCCATTGGAACTCCCAAGACAATGCCCGGCGGCCGCGGCCCGGCCATCGGCGGAACCAAGGAGACCGATCCGGCCAAAGTCTCCGAACTCAGCGAAATCGATACCATGAGAGTTCTGGAACTGGTTCGCAAGGAATTCAACGTCGATGACAACCGCATCTTCCTGATGGGTCACTCCATGGGCGGCGCCGGCGCGATGTATATCGGCGAAAAATATGCCCAGATCTGGGCAGCCGTTGCCTGCATCGCCGGCTTTGGCTCGCCCGATCCCAAGGGGAAGTTGAAAGACACCCCTCTATACTTTACCGCCGGCAGCCAGGACACTCTGGGCGCCATGGGGCGAACCACAGCCGAGCAACTCAAGGCCGCCGGACTTGATGTCCAGTGGAAGGAATTACCCGGCCTCGACCATGGCAGCATCATTGCCGGCTCCATGCCCGATGTATTCAAATTCTTCAATGAACACCCCAGGAAGTCCGGGAAATAGCCAATCGCTCAAATGCTGAAACCGGAGGCCGGGGCAATCGCATCTGTCGCTCCTTCCTCAGCACGCACCCAATGTTCCATCCCCGCCCTCCGGAAAAAGCGGAGCAACTTAACGGCGCAAGTTATTTTCGGACAGCTTGATCTGATAGCGACGCTTGCGGCTCGGGTGCTCCTGCCGCGCCCGGTGAGCTTAAACGCATTTTTCTTTCAACCGATTGGTGCCGATGTGCGGCGCCAAATAATAATTTTCTATAATTCAACGCTTAACCTGATTGTCATGAAAATAAAAACTCGATTGGTCTTGTTTGCGTGGTTGCTTTTCACAGCTGCGAACGTTTTTTCCCAAGATACGAACTTCTACATCTTCCTGTGCTTTGGACAGTCAAATATGGAGGGCTTTCCAGGAGTTGAAGAACAAGACAGGATCGTAGACAATCGCTTTCAGGTCATGGCGGCTGTTGATTTTCCAAACATGGTCAGAAATGTGGGGGCTTGGTATGCTGCCGTCCCTCCCTTGTGCCGAAACTCCACTGGCCTCTGTCCTGCCGACTATTTCGGCAGGACGCTGGTTGCCAATCTTCCGGCAAACATAAAGGTTGGGATTGTCAATGTATCTGTAGCCGGCTGCAAAATTGAACTGTTCGATAAAACGAGCTATCAGTCGTATGCTTCGACGGCACCTTCGTGGATGACCGGCATTATCAGTGCCTACAACGGGAATCCCTATGGACGCCTTGTGGAGATGGGGAATCTGGCTCAGAAAGATGGCGTCATCAAGGGAATCCTGTTGCATCAGGGAGAGTCCAACACAAATGACAAAGACTGGCCTTTAAAAGTCAAAACAATATATGACAATCTGATTAAAGATTTGAAGCTCAAGTCCGGAGATGCGCCTCTGCTCGCAGGCGAACTCGTGAATGCCGATCAGCATGGCGCTTGTGCGAGCATGAATGCAATCATTAACGAGTTGCCGAAAACAATTCCCAACTCCTATGTCATTTCTTCCAAGGGTTGTGCGAGCCGCCCGGACCATCTGCATTTCAATGCGGCAGGGTATCGGGAGATTGGAAGGCGCTATGGTTTGAAGATGCTTTCGTTACTGGGTTTTTCAGTCTATAACCCCCAATAGATCAAATTGCCTTTTAACCATGCGAAGAGTGATTGGGACGCCTACGCTTCATAGGATAAAAAAGATTTACAACAATTCATCAATCCTGAATTCGGGATAAATACCCTTCTCTTCTCCATCAATTATATTGAAATCTTTTGAAGCGCAATCGTAAATACATATGTAATCATTGTTAAACGGTTGTTTAATAATTTTGTCTGCCGGGCGGCAAAGATGCTGCTTTTCTAGGCAGGTAATTTCTGTTCATTGACCGGAGAAGTTTTATGACCAAATGGCACGATTATTTTTTAAAACAGGGCATCCCACCCGCTTGGCCCTACAATGTGGATTATGAAGAAGAATTGAAAATTGATACAGATGTGCTAATACTCGGCGGAGGCATTGCCGGTTGCTGGGCTGCAATAAGCGCCGCCAGGACAGGAGTTCGTGTTGCGCTGGTGGAAAAAGGCGACACTGTCAGAAGCGGGGCTGGAGGCCCGGGCTGTGATCATTGGTGCCAATGCTCGGCAAATCCGCATTCCAAAGTAGATCCGGATGAATGGGCTAAAATGCTGGCTCAAAATCCTGGAGCATTAACGGCCATGCCGAAAGGCGATCCCAAGCTGTCTTATGGAAACGGAATTGGCTCTCAGATTACCTGCCGGGAAAATTACGACGCTCTTCTCGAAATGGAACAGATGGGGGGGCAAATCCGAGATATTCACGATGAATATGTCGGCGTCGAAGGCCGCTATCCTGACACCAAGTTCATGCTTTCTCCACGCACAAGCCTAAACCATGAAACCGAAGTGGTGCAGCGTATTTGGGGAACAACCTTTAAACCCGCCTTGAAAAAAGAATGCCAACGGCTTGGGGTCCGCATTTTTGATCGGGTGATGGCCACAAGCCTCCTGACGGAAGGGGGAATTCAGGGGACGCGCGTCATTGGCGCAACAGGATTCAACAACCGCTTTGCCGAATATAACAACGCCGAATACGCCGGCCATTTTTAATCCCGAGGTCTGCACAGGATGCAATATCTGCGTCGATGTCTGCCAGGTGGATGTCTTTATCCCCAATCCGGAAAAAGGAAACCCGCCGATCATTCTGCATCCCGATTAATGCTGGTACTGCGGCTGCTGCGTCATGGATTGCAAACATCCGGGCGCCATATCCTTTAATTGGCCGCTGCAGCAAAGAGGCTCATGGAAAGACAAAACAACCGGCAAAATCATGCGCGATGACTTTTAGGAATTATCAACTTAACATTATTAAAGCGAGCAAGGGAGACACACTCATGAAATTTCAGTACAGAACGAAGATCACGATTGCTGTTGCGGTATTGTGTTTGACTGTTGGTTTTGTCTTGACTCAATTTGTGATCGCTCAGGCCCCCGCGCCGCAAAACGGACGCGGAGCCATGCCGGGTCAACAAAGGGGCGGCGGCATGTTTGGCGCCGATCCTCGCGCTAAAACTCTGACCTATCACTTCAAGGAAGCGGACGAGGATATGCAATATTGCCTGTTCATTTCCTCGAAGGTCAAGAAAGACAAGAAAAGCCCCCTCATTGTTACGCTGCACGGAATGGGGGCCGGTCCGACCATTATGGTTTCGAAAGCAGCGGTGGATCTGGCTGAGGAAGGCGGCTACATTCTGGTCAGCCCAATGGGCTATAACACGAATGGCTGGTATGGAAGCATGCCAGGCGGCATGGCTGGAATGAGGGGCGCTCCCGGCGCACGCAGTGGCGCTCCCACGCCTGGCGGCGGCTTGAATGCCGAACTTACTGCCAACCGAGAGAAAACCGATAAGCCATCGACTGGAGCAGCGGGGAAGTGGCTTATAAAGGACAACAACAACGAAATGAAGTTGGAACTTAAGGCCGAAGGCTCCAAATTAACGGGAACGTATGAAAATTCTCAAACGCCTGGAGCCGTCGAACTTAAGGACGGTAAAATTGAAGGAGATAAAGTTTCCTTCAACTATGTGCGTCAGGTAAATGGGCAGGATATGAAAGTATCTTGGACGGGAACGCTGTCAGGAGATGAAATGAAGCTCAAGCGTGAAATTGCGGGCGGCGCCGGCGGCGATGGACGCAGCGGGCCTGGCATGATGGGCGGCATGCCGGGTGGGGGGGACTCTTCCGGCAAAGACACTAACGCGCTGAGTGAAAAAGATGTCATGAACGTTCTGGACATCGTGCTCAAGGAATACAAGATCGATGAAAAACGGATGTACCTGATGGGTCATTCCATGGGCGGCGCCGGCACGTTGCACCTGGGGACCAAATATCCGGATAAATGGGCTGCCCTGGCCGCCGCCGCACCTGCCGCGTTCACCAGCCCTGACGTTCTGAAGTCGCTTGTTGGCAAGGGTGTTCCGGTGCTGATCATGCGGGGCGATCAGGATACTCTCATTGGCGCAAACGTAACACAGCCGTGGGTCGACAAGCTAAAAGAATTGAATATATTCTACGAATATAAGGAAGTACCGGGCGTGGAACATGGCGGCATCATTAACGCCTGCTTGCCGGCTGTTTATGAATTCTTCGCGAAACACTCAAAAAAATAGGTTCGCCGGCTGATTAATGCAAAGCCTAAATATAATCGGCGGAGCTTGAATTCCGGGAGGAAATGCGATTCACATCATTATCCTCCCGCGGGAAAAATGGGTCGAGTCCAAGACTCGACCCCTCAACAACAAATCATGGAATCAATCCAAATCGCCTCGTCCGCGAACCTTTATGGACAGAAAGCATTGCCGTTGGAAGCAAAGCCTTTCTTGATAAAATTATCTCAAAAACGAAAAGAAGGAAAAGGCTTTACATTGCATCTGATGACGAGTGGTTCGTTAAAGAAAACTCTATTTCCTATGGCTAATAAGGCTTAATTGTGGAAATTGGCCTCGAAATATTCACGCAAGCCGCTAAAACCGGCCCTTTTTTGCGTATCTTCCGCTATTGCAACAATAAACGTGGTCCGTCACCCAATACCCGGCATCTCATTTTCTGAACTTCGTGGATGGGTTGCTTCCTTGAACGAGTCCGGCGACGGCAGTATTCTTTTGGCGGGTATGGGGGTCGGACCAAAACAACTTTTGTATTTACAGAGGGATCCGGGAGAACTGTCGTTTCGAAATAGCCTTAGGGCTCGCGCAATAATAACTTCACATTCTGCGGCCGACTCTCAGGCTTGACCATAGGCATTAAATTGCAAAAGGATCTTGCAATTCTGCGAGT